>JAJTXO010000586.1 GCA_021463315.1 Caldilineales bacterium
TCAAGTGGCTCAAGCTGCTGGATGACGGCGGCGGATCCGGCTTGCATTTCAGCCAAAAGCTGATGGCCGCCGGCATCATGCCGATCGTTCGCCTCTTCATGCCGCAGCTCAACCCCAGCTACCTCACCAGCCGTGAGTTGGACACCGTCAGCCGCTACGTGGATCAGGGCATCCGCTATTTCGAGAGCAACAACGAGCCTGATCTGCCGGCTGAGTGGCAGAACAACTCCCGACCGTCCAACTGGCTGGAGATCGTGGTGGACAACTTCATTCGCGACGCAGACGGCGTGCTGGGACGCGGTGGATTGCTGGCCCTGCCCGCCATGGGCCCCGGCTCGCGCGACAATCCCCTGGAGCTGGTGGTGCAGAAGGGCCGCCGCGATCTGTTCCAGAACGGCTGTTGGGTGGCCATCCACAACTACACCCTCAACCATCCGCTGGACTTCCCCTACGACGCCGTCAACCAGCAGGGACGCCCCCTGACCCAGGAGGAGTTCGACGACTACGCCCGCTGGCAATACAGCCATCTGAGCTACGAGCAGATCCAGGCCCAGGGCATCCCCCTCAGCGCCGACGACTATGGCAAGTTCAACCGCTGGGCCTGGGATGGCCGCAGCCTGGAGATGGTCAACCAGGTGCGGGCCAGCAACAAAAACCCTGGCCAGACCGCGGTGCAGAGCCCCAACTGTTTCAACGGCTACCTGGCGGCCGGCCAGATGATCTCCGACGCGCTGGGCTTTAGTGTGCCGGTGATCAGCACCGAGGGCGGGCCAGTGGTGGGCTGGGGCGACGACAACCGCTACGCCAAGGTCAATCCCACCACCCAGATGGAGATGCAGCTCGACATCGCGCGCTACATGCAAAGCCAGGCGCCACCCTGGTACTTTGCCGTCTGCACCTGGCTGCTGGCCTCGCGGCCGCTGGGCGATTTCAATCCTACCTGGGAGCAGATGTCCTGGTTCACCGGCGCCTGGGACCTGCAATTTGGTCTGAGCGGCAAGCTGCCAGTGATCCAGGCGCTGATCGACGAGCCATCGGTGGTGCGGCCAGAGCTGCAGGCGGGCCGCGGCGTGATCCAGGGCGTGGCCCGGCGCGCGGACGGCGCACCCATCGCCGGCCTGGCGCTGCGGCTGCTGGGCGCCAGCCGCGAGCTGGCCGCCAGCAGCGACGCATCCGGCGCGTTCCGCTTCGAGCGCCTCAGCGCCGGCGCCTATGACCTGCACAGCGGCGATCAACTGCTGCAAGGGGGCATCCTGTTGCAGAGCGACGACGCCGTGCAGAGCGTGGAGCTCCTGCTGCGCGAGGGCCGGCAGAGCAGCCTGCAGGGCCTGGTCAGCGATACCGCCGGCCGGCCGCAGGTGGGCGCGACGGTGCGGCTGGGCAGCGGCGAGCAACACCTGGCCGCGCAGCCCACGGGCCCCGATGGCCGCTACCGCTTCGATGGCCTGGCCGCCGGCTCCTATTGGATCAACGCCGGCGACGGCAACGCAGCCAGCGCTGGCCTGCGGCTGGACGGCTGGGACAGCCTCACCGCCAACCTGACCCTGCCCGCGCCGGCCGGCTATCGCTACGCGGTGGTGACGCAGCGTCTGCTCACCAAGGAGGAGACCGGCAACGACCGCAAGTTCTTCGGCCGCGTGCTGGACGAAAGCGGCAACGGGCTGGACGGCAGCGTCGTCGAGATGGCCTGGACTGGCGCCGCGCCGGACACACAGTTCCCGCGCGTCACCACGCCGCGCGACCCCTTCAAGCCAGCGGGCAACTTCGAGTTCCTGCACAGCCCCGGCGTCTTTGTGCTGCGGGTGGTGCAGGCCTCGTGGCCCAGCGACGAGACCGCGCCGCTGCCCACGGCCAACGTTCCTGGCCGCGGGGACGATCCGATCTCCTACGAAGTCAACTTTCAGCGGCGCGGCGGCGGCGCGGCCGCCGGCACTGCCAGCCTGCGGGGCGTGGTGACCAACGGCGATGGCCTGGGGCTGACCCTCTGGCAAGGCGAGCCGGAGCAGGTGGGCCAGCCCGGGCAGCGCAGTTGGGCCCTGGTGCTGCCAGCCAGCGGCGCCTATGCCTTCGACAGTCTGCCGGCCGGCGCCTACAGCCTGGCGCTGGAGGGCGAAGGGGTGGTCAACGCCTTCAGCCTGGCCGATGGCGCGACCGCCGCCTTCAACTACGTGGTCGGCGTCGCGCCCAGCACCGGCGATCTGGCGGGCACGGTGCAGAGCCATGACGGCCAGGCCGCGGCCGGCCGCCTGGTGCAGCTCTGGCAGAACGAGGCGCTGCTGACCGAGACGCCCAGCGACGCGGCCGGCGGCTTTCGCTTTGCGGGGCTGGCAGCCGGCCGCTATGGGTTGGCCGTAGCCGGCAGCCAGATGCCTGTGCAGCCCGCCACCGTGGCCGCGGGCCAGACCACCGCCCTCACCCTGATCTTGCCGGTCGAAACGCCGCAGGCCAAGCCGCTGGCCAGCTATTGGCTGCTGGGTCGGTCGCCGCAGGGCGCGGCCTTGCTGGGCCTGCTGCTGCCCCATCTGCGGGCCGCCGGGCTGACGGCCGGCGCCAGCCTGGAGGAGGCCATGCAGGCGGCGCAGGTGACCATCGTGGGCGGTGAAGAGGTGGTCAGCGCGGCCGAGGAGCAGGCCCTGGCCGCGGCTGGCTGTCAGGTGCAGCGCCTGCCCGGCGATCCCTTTGCCCTGGCGGAGGCATTGCAGCTATGAGCCAACCAGCCAATCCCCTCAAGCGTCTCTTGCTGTGGCTGGCCGGCGCGCCGGCCGAGCCTGAGCCGGCGCCAGCCGTTGAGCCGGCTCAGATCGAGCCGATCGCTGAGCCGGTCGAGCCTGAGGTGTCTCCGCCGCTGGAGCTGGCTGCGGCGCCGGTCGAACCTGTCAGCCCGCCGCCCGCCGCGCCGCCGGAACCAGCCGTGGCCGCGTCTATGGAGTCGCAATCGATGAGCAACGAACCTATCAACGACGCCGGCGCCTACGGTGTGCGCGTGGTTGTGGCCGATGTGGCGCCGGGCGCCAGCTACTGGCGGGCGGTGCGCGTGCATCATCTGACGCCAGCCGAAAACGGCGGCCGGCATCATCTTTTCCTGGATGCGCTGGACGAAGCGGGCGATCGGATCTTCGGCGCGCAGGCGCGTGTCACCTGGCCCGGTGACGCGCAGACCATCACCGTAGAGAAGCCGGTGGGCGAGCCAGGCGCGAATTTCCCCCTCTGGAAGTGGCAGATCGCCGCGGTGGAGATGCTGGGGCTGCCCAGCGACCGGGTGGAGAATCTGCACACCGGGCATCCCGACGAGCCGCCCGGCC
>JAJTXO010000587.1 GCA_021463315.1 Caldilineales bacterium
CCCCCCGTCCCAACCCCTACCCAGGCCCACGCTCCTTTCAACGCGGGGAGCGGCTGTATGGCCGCGATCAGGAGACGGCCGCGCTGCTGGACCTGCTCATCGCCGAGCGCATCATCCTGCTCTACTCCCCCTCCGGCGCGGGCAAGACCTCCCTGTTGCAGGCCGGGCTGATCCCTGCCCTGGAGGCCGAGGGCTTCCGGGTTCTACCCACCATGCGGGTCAACGCGGCCCAGCCCGGACCGGCCGCCGGCCGCGCCGCCAACCGCTACGCGTTGAGCTGTCTGCTGTCGCTGGAAGAGGCGCAGCCCGCAGCCGGCCAACTGCCGCTGGATGAGCTGGCCGGCCTGTCGTTGGAGCGCTACTTAGCCGCGCGCGCCGGCCAGCCCGCGCCCGACGCGGCCCCCTGGCATGGCGACGTGCTGATCTTCGACCAGTTCGAGGAAGTGCTGACCCTGGATCCCACCGACCGGCAGAGCAAGCTGGCCTTTTTCGAGCAGGTGGGCGAGGCGCTGCGCGACCGCAGCCGCTGGGCCATCTTCGCCATGCGCGAGGAGTTCATCGCCGGCCTGGATCCCTATCTGAAGCCGATCCCCACCCGCTTCGACAAGGGCCGGCGCTTTCGGCTGGAGCTGCTCAGCCCCGCGGCCGCGCTGGCAGCCATACAGCAACCCGCGCGTCTGGCCGAGGTGGAGTTCACCGACGCCGCGGCCGCGCGCCTGGTGGAAGACCTGGCCGCGGTGCGCGTGCAGCAGCCCGACGGCTCCACCGTGGCCGCAGCCGGCGACGCCGTGGAGCCGGTGCAGCTCCAGGTGGTGTGCTGGCGGCTCTGGGAACGGCTGGACGCGACCGACGCCACCATCGATCTGGACGATATCGCGGCCATCGGCGACGTGGACGCCGCGCTGCGCAGCTACTACGCCGAGACGGTGGCCGCCGTGGCCAAGGCCTCCGGCGTGGGCGAGCGAGCGGTGCGCGATTGGGTGGAAGAGCGCCTCATCACCGGCCAGGAGATCCGCGGCCAGGTGTTGCAGGGCGTCGACGCCAGCGAGGGGCTGCCCAACGCAGCCATCTGGCGGCTGGTGGACGCCCACCTGCTGCGGGCCGAACAGCGCCGCGGCGCCACCTGGTTCGAGCTGGCCCACGACCGGCTGACGCGGCCGGTGCGAGAGGACAACGCGGCCTGGCGCGCGGTCATGCTCAGCCCCTTGCAGCGCGCCGCGCTGCGCTGGCAGCAGCAGGGCAAGCCGGCCCTTCCCGCGCACCTGCTGGCCCCGCGCGAGCTGGCGCAGGCCGAACAGTGGGCCAAAAGCCATCCTGACGCGCTCAGCGCGCTGGATCGCGAGTTTCTGGCCGCCAGCCAGGAGACGCAGCGCCGGCAACGCCTGCGCCGGCGTCTGCGCATCGTCGGCAGTCTGGCCGTCATCCTCCTGGCGCTGACCCTGTTCACCAGCGGCAAGCTGCTCTACGACTTCAACGCCACGCGCCAGCAGAACCGGGCCCGCGCCGTGGCTGCCCAGGCCCGCAACGTGCAGTACTCCCAGCCCGATCTCTCCCTGCTGCTCAGCGTCGAGGCGTTGAGCCTGGCCCGCCAGCAAGACCGCGAGATCGACGCCGCGCTGCTGGCCGTGCTGGACGACAACCCGCAGCTTGAACAGGTGGTGCATACCGGCGCCCAGCCCCTCAAGGCCTTGGCTATCAGCTCCGATGGCAGCCTGCTGGCGGCCGGCGACGACGCCGGCCAGATCCGGCTGTGGGACCGGGAGCAGGCCGCCGAGCTGGAGATCTCGCCGCTGAACTCAGGCAACGGCAGCGTGGTGGATCTGGCCATGGCCCCGAAGCAGCCGCTGCTGGCGGTCGCCGACAAGCGCGGCGGGGTCACGCTGTGGAATCTGGCTGGGAGGTGGGAGGTGCAACGCCTACCCAGCCCCGCGGTGGAGCCAGAGGCAGCGACGCGCACCTTCTGGCCCTCGCCCCAGCCGCCGCCCTCGCCTCCACCGCATCAGACCAGCCAGGCGCACCGCGGCCAGGTGAACGGCCTGGCCTTCAGCCCGGACGGGACGCAGCTCGTCACCGTGGGGCGCAACGAGGCGCGGTTGTGGCGGGTGGACGGGCTGACCTTGCGCGATCCCGTCCCCCTGGAGCAGGGGCAACTCACCTGGAGCGTGGCCTTCGGGCCGGACGGCGACACGGTGGCCGTGGGGCGCGACAACGGCGAGATCGTCCTGCACAGCCTGACCTCGGCCACGACGCAGACGCTCACCGGCGACCTGGGCGCAGTGGCCGCGCTGGAGTTCAGCCCCGATGGCCGCTATCTGGCCGCGGGCGTCGACACCCGCGGCGCAGACCACGCGATCGGCGTGGTGCAGATCTGGAACCTGGCCGTGGCCCGCAGTCCCTTCCAGGTGGCCGAAGCCATCGCCCCCGAACAGACGCTGCGCAACTTCGCCGACGCCGTGGAGAGCGTTCGCTTCTCCGACGATAGCCAGGTGCTGGCGTCGGCTGGCCGCGATGGCGCGATCCATCTGTGGAGCATGGCCGACGGCGTGCCGCTGGGCGAGCCGCTGCACGGCCATCTGGCCTGGGTCACCGACCTGGCCTTCGCGCCCGGCCAATTGACGCTCTACTCGGCCGGCAGCCGCGGCGAGATCAACCAGTGGCTGCTGGGCCGGCGCACCCGGCTGGGGGAGCCGCTGGCCGGCCACACCGACCAGGTGTGGAGCGTTGCCTTCAGCCCCAACAGCGGGCTGCTGGCCTCCGGCAGTCGGGACGGGGTGCTGCGGCTGTGGGACATGACTACGCGCGCCGGCCAGCCCGTGGAGCAGCGCAACGACGCGCTGACGGCCGTGGCCTTCAGCCCGGACGGCAGGCAATTGGCCGCGGGCGGCAAGGATGGCGCGGTGACGCTGCACGACGGGGCCACAGGAACGCTGCTCACGCTGCCCGGCGGGAACTGGATCACCGCGCTGGCCTACAATCCCCAGCCAGGCACGGCGCAACTGGCCACAGCCGACGCCGACAACCAGGTGCTGCTGTGGGATCTGAGCGTGGCGCCGGCCGTCTCATCGACCCTGACCGCCAGCCTGAGCAGCCGCGTGGGATCGCTTGTGTTCGACCAAGCGGGCCAGAGACTCTACGGCGGCGATGCGGAGGGCCACATCTACCAGTGGGATGCCCGCCGCGGCGTGCTGACCGGGCGGGACACGCTGCCCAACGCGCTGCCGGTGGCCGGTCTGGCCATCGATCCCAGCGGCAAGCTGCTGGCCGCAGCCAGCGCCGACAACGCGATCTATCTGCGCCGGCT
>JAJTXO010000588.1 GCA_021463315.1 Caldilineales bacterium
CCCCCCACTCCCCCCCATGTCATCTCCTGCCAAACCTCTCAACATCTGCATGCTGAGCGTGCATACCTGCCCGTTGGCTACGCTGGGGGGCAAGGAAACCGGCGGCATGAACGTCTACGTGCGCGATCTGAGCCGCGAGCTGGCGCGCCAGGGCCATCAGGTGGACATCTTCACCCGCTCGCAGGATCCCTGCATCCCCCGCTTCAGCCATAGCCTGGGCGTTGGCGCGCGCGTGATCCACGTGCCGGCCGGCCCCGAGTCGCCAGTCAGCAAAGAGACCATGGTGGCGCATGTGCCCGACTTCGCAGCCTGGGTGCAGCAGTTCGCGGCCAGCCACCACCGCCGCTACGACGTGATCCACAGCCACTACTGGATCTCCGGCCTGGTGGCCGAACAGCTCCGGGCCGCCTGGGGCGACATCCCCATCGTCCAGATGTTCCACACCCTGGGCCAGATGAAGAACCAGGTAGCCCAGGCGCCCCACGAGTTCGCCACTCAGCAGCGCCTGGACGCGGAGAGCGCCATCCTGGGCTTCGCTGACCGCATCGTGGCTGGCAGCCCGCTGGACAAGGCGCAGACGGTCTGGCTGTACGGCGCAGACCCGCACAAGATCGACGTCATCACGCCCGGCGTCGACCTGACCCGCTTCCGCCCCATCGGCGAGCTGGAGGCCAAGTCCTTCATCGACGTGCCGGCCGGCAAGCGCATGGTGCTCTTCGTGGGACGCATCGAGCCGCTGAAGGGGATCGACACCCTGCTGCGGGCCATGAAACAGGTGGCCGAGGAGTGCGGCGGCTGCGAAGGGTTGACCGTGGCCATTGTCGGCGGCGACCCGGCCGTGCCGCTGGAGCAGATGAGCGACGAGATGGCCCGCCTGCACCGCCTGCGCGCCGAGCTGGGCATCGAGGAGCTGGTGACCTTTCTGGGCCAGCGCGACCAGGAGCTGCTGCCCTATTACTACTGCGCGGCCGAGGTGGTGGTGATGCCCAGCCACTACGAGAGCTTCGGCATGGTGGCGCTGGAGGCCATGGCCTGCGGCACGCCAGTCATCGCCAGCCGCGTCGGCGGGCTGCGCTTCAGCGTGATCCACGGCTACACGGGCCTGCACGTGCCCGTGCGGGACGCCGATGCCCTGGCCGCGGCCATCACCAAGCTGTTCAAGAACGATGTGCTGCGCTGGCAACTCAGCGCCAACAGCCGCCAGGTCGCGCAGCGCTTTGGCTGGCCCGTGATCGCCGGTCAGATCGTCGACCTGTTCCGCGAGGCCATGGCCGGAGGGAGGAGTCCGCGGGACTTCGCCCCTGCCAGCGCCGCATCCGATGCCGCCGCGGCATAAGAACAGCCAGAAGTTACGAACTAACGCCCTGACGCCTTGACAGACCAGTACTGCATGTAGTACTATAGGTGAGGAGAAAATGAGCAAACGAGACAAGCTGCTCGAAAAGATCCGTCGCAACCCAAAGGACGTCACCTTCAAGGAGCTGGATCAACTCCTCCAGTCGTTTGATTACGAGTTGGTGCGGACCAAGGGCAGCCACAGCATCTATCGCAGGCGCGACGCGCGGCCCATCACTGTTGCGCGTCGCCAACCGCACGTGCATAGTGATGCAGTCAAAGAGGTGCTACGTGGAATTGACGATCTGCTGGCTGAGGATTGATCCCTTGTGTCAGACATTGGGCATGCATGCGCCAGGAGGCCCGCAGTGAACAAGACACTGGAATACTATGTAGGCCTACCCTACACAATTGAACTGCGCAACACCCCCGGCGAGGGATGGTTTGCGCGCGTCAGGGAATTGCCCGGCTGCATGAGTCAGGGAGGGACCTCAGAAGACGCCATGGCTAACATCCAGGAAGCCATGCACCTGTGGCTGGAAGTGTCTCTGGACCATGGCGATGCAATCCCAGAACCGCGCCCCGAAGAAGAGTACAGCGGCAAGTTCGTGGTGCGAGTACCCCGCTCGCTGCACCGGGAGCTGGCAGAAGCCGCTGAGCAGGAAGGGGTCAGCCTGAACCAGTACATCAACACGGCGCTAGCGCAGTCGGTCGGTGCGATGCGAGCCGGCCAGGCACAACCAGCACAGGAGGCCATGGCCCGCCACATAGCGCGTCTGGAGCGCGTGATAGATGACCTGGCGACAGGTCTGCGGGCTGCTGAGCTGGTCCAGGAACCAACATCTCGTAAGCGTACCAGCAAATACGCGGCGGCGCTGCACGAAGGAACACCGCTCTACAGTGCTGCGCGCGGCGACCAAACGGAGTAGCCGCGTCGTGGCCCGACTCCTCTTTATCTCCCTCCCCCTGCGCGGGCATCTGGACTGGGGCGGCATGTTGGACACGGCCGCGGCGCTGGCCGCGCGCGGCCACGCAGTCGCCTGGGCCAGCGGCGCGGCCGTCGAGCCGGTCATCGCCGCGGCTGGCGTTGACTTCATCGAAGTCGCGGCCACCGGTTGGCAGACGCTGCCGCGGCTGCCGGAGGGACTGGCTCCTGGCGCACGCGCAGCCCTGCGCCAGCAGCGCGCGCTGGACGCCTGGCTCAGCCCGGCCGCAGTGCTGCCGGCTTTGGCCGACCTGGAACGCCTTCTCGCAGGCTGGCGGCCCCATGTGCTGCTGGTGGAGCCCTACGCGGTGGCCGGCGCGCTGGCGGCCGAGCGGGCGGGGCTGCCGCTGATCGTCTGCGGCCGGCCCGCGCGGCCCGACGGCGCGGCCCCGGCCAACCTGGCTGGCCCCCGCGCGGCTGAGCTGTGCCGCCTGGCCGGCGTCGCTGGCCGTTGTTGGGAGCTGACTACAGGCCAGGTGCGCTCGCCCCTGCTGCACATCGACTTCTTCAGCCGGCGCTGGTACGCCGACCTGCCCGCGATTGCGCCGCAGACCCGCTTTGTAGGCGCCGCGCCGCTGGCGTCGGCGCCCGCTCCGCTCGACCCGCCGACCGTGCTCGTGACGCTGGGCAGCCTGTTCAACCGAGACCCGGCCTTTTTCCGCATCGCCGCCGAGGCCGTGCTGCTGGAGGGAGGACAGCCGCTGGTGGCGACAGGCGCGGCCGGCGATCCACCGCCGGGCCTGCCGGCCGGCGTCGAGGTTCAGCCGTGGGTGGATTTCGGGCAGACCTTGCCGCGGCTGGCCGGGATCATCCACCACGGCGGTGTCGGCACGGCTCATGCGGCCCTGCGACATGGCCTGCCCCAGGTGGTCGTGCCCCACGCCGGCGACCAACAGCCCCAGGCCGGCCGTATCACACAGGCCGGGGTCGGCTATGGCGTGACGCCGGCCAACTTCACCCTGCCGGCCG
>JAJTXO010000589.1 GCA_021463315.1 Caldilineales bacterium
GATCATGCAGCCGTCGCCGCGATCTCAAGGGCGTCCCGCCCGGCCATGCAGCCGTCGCCGCGATCTCAAGGGCGTCCCGCCCGGCGATGCGCGACGCGATCCGACCCCTGCAATTTCCGCGAGTCATGTTACAATCGCTGCATGGATCATAGCAGCGACATCCCACGCGCGGTGCGATTGGCAGTGCAGCGCTATCAGCTCCTCAGCCCAGGCATCACAGCCATCGTGGCCGTTTCCGGCGGCCCCGATTCGCTCTGCCTGCTGCACCTGCTGCACGCGCTGGCGCCGGAGCTGGACGTCCGCCTGCACGTCGCCCACCTCCATCACGGCCTGCGCGGCAGCGAGGCCGACGCCGACGCCGCGTTCGTGCAGGAGACCGCCGCGGCCTGGGGGCTATCCTGCACCGTGGAGCGGGCCGACGTCGCCAGCCTGGCGCAGCAGACCCGCGCCACGCTGGAGGAGGCCGCCCGCGCCGCGCGCTACGCCTTTCTGGGCCGCCTGGCGCAGCAACTGGGCGCGCCGGTGGTGGCCGTCGGCCATCACGCCGACGACCAGGCCGAGACCGTGTTGATGCACTTTCTGCGCGGCAGTGGGCTGGCCGGCCTGCGCGGCATGCAGCCCGCCAGCCGCTTTCCTCTGCCCGACCACCAACCGCCAGGCTTCGATCTGAGCCTGATCCGGCCGCTGCTCTTCACGCCCCGCAGCGCCATTCTGGCCTACTGCAGCCAGCACATGCTCGAACCGCGCTTCGATCGCTCCAACGAAGACACCACCTTCTTCCGCAACCGCCTGCGCCACGAGCTGCTGCCGCTGCTGGAGGGCTACAATCCACAGATCCGACGCATCCTGGGTCATACAGCCGCGGTGTTGGCCGACGACTATGAGCTGCTGGCTGGCGAGGTGCAGGCCGCGTGGTCGCGGGTGACGCTGGACGCACAGGCTGGCCGGCTGCTGTTCGACCTGGCAGCCTGGCACACCCTGCCCACAGCCCTCCAGCGCGGCCTGCTGCGCGAAGCCATCTGGCGGCTGCGCGCCAGTCTGCGCAACGTCAGCTACAACCACGTGGACAACGCGCTGTGGCTGCTGCGCGAGGGCGCGGCCGGCGACCGCATGACCTTGCCGGCCGGGCTGGAGGCAGCGCTGGGCTATGATCGCTTTGCGATCGGCGAAGCGGGCGTCGAGCTGCCGCTGGACGAGCTGCCGCAGATGGAGATCCAACACTTCCCCCTGGCCGTGCCGGGGGAAACCCGCCTGGCCGGCTGGACGATGGAGGCGGTGCTGCTGGATCGGGCGGAACTGCCCGCCGGCTGGCAGGACAACGCCGACCGCTGGCTGGCGTGGCTCGACGCCGACAGGCTGGGACCGAAGCCGTTCCTGCGCAGCCGCCGGCCGGGCGAGCATTTCCAGCCTCTGGGCATGGCAGGCCGCAGCAAAGCGCTGGCCGAGTTCTTCACCAACGTCAAGGTTCCGGCGCCGGCCCGGGACCGCTGGCCGCTGCTGGCCACCACAGCCGGCGACATCGCCTGGGTCTGCGGCCTGCGCGTGGACCAGCGCGCCCAGGTGACCGCGGCCACGCAGCAGATCGTGCAGCTCAGGCTGCGCCGCCCAGCAGCGCCTGGCACCTGAGCAGTTGCCAGGAAAGACGCCCCTGTACTCAGCGCACAACTGTCAATGAAAACAGACGGGCACGGTCGGAGACCGGCCCGCGCGGGTTTATTGCCAGGAAAGAAGGATCCGTTGAAACCATTCACCCATTGGGCCATCCATCACCAGCAGAAAGTTCGCATCGCCGGCCGCGACCCGGTTGAGGTCTGGGGCGCGCTGGTTGCGGCCGACGGCGGCGTGCGGCCCTTCCGCTACAACCAGCAAACCATGCGCCTGACCATCGGCGAGGAAGCGGAGCGCCGCGTCCTGCAGTTGGACGCGTATGGCTTCGAAGCGCCGGTGGAGGCGTGACCATGCCCATCATCGCCCTCAAGCCCGGCCGCGAGAAATCGGTCCGCAACCGCCATCCGTGGCTCTTTTCCGGCGCGATCCAGCACATCGACCGCGACGCCGCCGACGGCGCTATCGTGGAGGTCCACAGCGCCGCGGGCCAGTGGCTGGCGCGCGGCTACCTCAATCGCCGCTCGCAGATCCAGGTGCGCCTGCTGACCTGGGACGCGGACCAGGCCATCGACGAAGCGTTCTGGCGCGCCCGCGTACAGCGGGCCCTGGCCGGCCGCGCCGCGCTGGCCGCCGATCCACAGACCAACGCCTATCGCCTGATCCACGCCGAAAGCGACGGCCTGCCCGGCCTGGTGGTGGATCGCTACGGCGACTGGCTGGTGATGCAATGCCTGACGCTGGGCATCGATCAGCTCAAGCCGCTGCTGACGCGGCTGCTGGTCGAGCTCTGCCAGCCAGCCGGCATCGTCGAGCGTTCCGACGTGGAGGTGCGCGACAAGGAGGGGTTGCGCCCCGTGGCTGGCATGCTGCACGGCGCGGCGCCAGCAGGCCCGGTTGAGGTCCTGGAACAGGGCCACAAGTTCCTGGTAGACCTGACCGGCGGCCAGAAAACCGGCTTTTACCTGGATCAGCGCGCGAACCGGCGGCGCGTTGCGGCCTACTGCCAGAACGCCCGCGTGCTCAACGCCTTCAGCTACAGCGGCGGCTTCGCGGTCTATGCCCTGACCGCCGGCGCGCAGCAGGTAGTCAACCTGGACTCGTCGCTGGAGGCGCTGGAGCTGGCCGAGCGCAACCTGGCGCTGAACGGCTTCGATCCCGACGGGCAGGCTGAGGGCCTGGTGGGCGACGTCTTCCAGGTGCTGCGCGACTGGCGCGCGGCCAGCCAGCGCTTCGACGTGATCGTTCTGGACCCGCCCAAGTTCGCCCACAGCCAACAGCAGGTAGAGCGCGCAGCGCGCGCCTACAAGGATATCAACCTGCTGGCCATGCAACTGCTGCCGCCCGGCGGCGTGCTGGCCACCTTCTCCTGCTCCGGCCTGGTCAGCGCGGATCTGTTCCAGAAGATCGTCTTCGGCGCCTCGGTGGACGCCCATCGGGACGCGCAGGTGATCGAACGCCTCAGCCAGGGGCCAGATCATCCCGTATTGCTGAACTTTCCCGAGGGTGAGTACCTGAAAGGGTTGGTGTGTCGGGTGTGGTGATGCGAGTAGGCGAGTAGGCAGGTAGACAAGTAGACAAGTAGGCAAGTAGCAAGTAGGCAAGTAGACAAGTAGGCAAGTAGCAAGTAGGCAAGTAGACAAGTAGGCAAGTAGCAAGTAGGCAAGTAGGCAAGTAGGC
>JAJTXO010000059.1 GCA_021463315.1 Caldilineales bacterium
TGGCCGACAGTGTGCGGCAGCACTTTGTCGAAATCGGCAAGCTGGCCAGGTAGACCGCACGTCTCGCACTCATCCAGGACAGGTGAGATGGTGGCCAAGTTCGAACTCATGCCTGCTGATCTGCTATTGATCCTGCGCATTGCCGGTCTCCAGTCGTCTGACGACATCTTTGTCGATCCGCTCCTGTTGAACAACGTGAGCCAGCCAGAATTGGAACAGGCCTTTGCCGGGTTGATCGAAAGAGGGTTTGTGACATCATCGGATGTCGGCGGGCTAGGACTGGCGCCCGACGTCGCCGCCGATGCGGAAGCTGTTCTGCATCCGCAAGCCAGTATTGCTATGACAGTCCGGCGAAGCCAGGATGATGCGCGCGCGATGTTCGTGAATTTCGGGCCGCGTGAGGTGTGCGCGAATTGGATCACAGAAGGCCAGATCTATCGGTTCGAGTCAGTTCAACCGCATGTCGACGCAGTTGTAGGCTATTTGCTGTCGCATCTTGAGGCGAGCGATACCGAGTATGGCGTCCAGTGCGCCAATAGCGCGGGCATTGACTGGACGCAGCTGAAGGATGAGCCGGATGTGTTCGATGCACTGCTTACTGTTGCAGCGCGGTCGGGGTTGATAGAAGCGGGCCAGGCGCGCAACGAGATGCGCGATGGGACGTTGGTCACCCTGAAAGCATCCCTTCCGAAGCTTCATTCTATGTCGGTTGAGACCCTCCTGTGGGTCGAGAAAGCCGGTACTCGTTGGCTTATGCGGGGTGTAGAAGGCAATCCCCACATGACGCTGATGCGGCTGAACGGTCCGGCGCTGCGCGCCGTGCTTATGGAAGTGGTACGTTCCATGTTGACACAGGAGTTCACCTTGCAGCGCAATCGACACTTCGACCTGGATTTCACCTACCCAGACGCAGGACAGGTTGAGCCCCCAAGCGCCACTGGTTAGCTGGAGCATCGATGAAACAAGTCTGCATGCTGTGCGAACGCACGTCGCCTGATGGCAACCTCTTCTGCCAGGAGACCTATTGCCCGGCCGAGCAGTCGCCGTTCGTCCTGGACTACGGCGAGTGGTTCGGCGACATCGAGATCGTCCGCTCGCTGGTGGTTCTGCGCTCGGCCGCGATCTACGAGGTGATGCATCAGAAGCAGCGCAAGTACATGAAGCTGGCCCACCCTGGCCCGGAAAACCGGGAACGGCTCAAGCGCGAGGCTGAGTTCCTGCGCGATCTGGCCGGCAGCAAGGATAAGCTGGACAGCCTGCCCACCCTGCTGCCCGCCTATGCTGGCACGACCATCCAACAGGGCGCCTACGGCAAGACCATGCTGCGCGGCCACCTGCTCTACTTCTACCTGTTCGAGTTCAGGCCAGGCGACACCCTGCGTGAGGTGCTGGTCAAGAACCCGCAGCTCTGGGTCAACCACGTGGGTTGGATCACCATCGATGTGGCCGCGGCCATCAACATTATGCACCGCCGCGGCGTCTACCACTACGGCCTGGCCCCGGAGGGCATCCTGGTGGCTTTCGACAAAAAGCAGAACATCCCCCAGGTTATGCTGTTGGACCTGGGCATCGTCAGCCCCAAGGAGACCCTGCGCCAGGGCTGGTATCCCATGTGGGCGCCACCCGCCTACACCGCCCCCGAGCTGGCGCCGGTGGACGGCAACGCGGTGCGCCACGACTTCCGCACCGATGTCTTCGGGTTGGGCCTCTGCCTCTACGAGATGCTGGTGGGCGAGCCGGTCTATCCCTTCAAGTTGCGCAGCGACGAAGAAGTCTATCGTCTGGTGCTGCGCAACAAGCGCGTCGAGATGAACCGCGTCGAGGACGTGGAGCCGGTGGCCCGCATCGCTACTCAGGCCGTCAACCCGCGGCCCGACGACCGCCAGCCTAACGCCGCCGACGTGGCCCAACAACTGCGCGCTGTCGTCGGCGAGTCGCCGCGCGTCAAGCAGCGCCGCCAACCGGCCCTGCGTTCTATCATGACCGTCGTCATCGTGTTGCTCGGCGTCGTTTTTTTCCTGACGCTGGCTTTGATGCTGGTCGCGCGTTGATGAGAACTACCAATGTCCAAGTCAATCGTCATTGACCGCCCGCCACGCATTCAGCCTGAGCTGCCCTTCGACGAGATCGAGATCCCGTCGCCGCCCGACAAAGGCCAGAGCGGCTGGGAGCAGTTGGCCCAGATGGCCCTGCCCCTGGTGACCATTCTCGCCTTCGTCTTCCTGGCCAGCGGGGGCGGCGGACGCAGCGCGCTGATGATCATCCCCATGGCGCTGGCTGTGCTGGCCTCGGCCGGCCTTGGCATTTTCACCTACCTGCGCCAGAAGCGCATGGCGGACGAGGCGCTGCGCGCGTACGAGGAACGCCTGGTCGAGCTGAACAAGCAGATGCACGTCTATCACGACATGCAGCGGCGCTTCTACCACTACAACTACCCCGACATCCAGAACATCTTCCGGCTGGTCAAAAACGCCCGCACCGAGGTTGAGAAGGCCGACCGCACCCTGCGCGCCGACACCCGCCTCTGGGAGCGCCGCACCTCGGACGAGGACTTTGGCGTGATCCGCCTGGGCATCGGCGCCTTGCCTTCCACGGTCGTCTTTCGCTTCAACAAATCCGACGATCTGAACGACCCTCAGGTGCGCCAGGCGCTCAAGCTGGAGCAGGATGCCCGCTTCGTGGACGACATCCCGGTGGTCATTTCTCTGCGCCAGCCTTTCCAGAGCGATCAGCCGGGCGAGGAAGAGGGCGAGAGTGAACGGGAGAAACAGGCCGACGAAGCCCGCGCGGCCATGACCCCCATGACCCACGCCTTGGGCATCGCCGGCGAGCGCGGCGCCGTCTACGAGTACGTGCGCGCGCTGCTGACCCACTTCGCCGTCTTCCACGCGCCCATGGATGCCCGCATTTTCGTGCTGGCGGCGCACAAACAGCCGTGGGCCTGGACCGACCAACTTCAGCATTGCCAGTCCGACGTGGACACTGAACACCGCTTCTTCCTCGACCAGGTCGAGTCGGATCAGGATGACAAGCAATTCGACGAGGTCGACGAAGGCCCGCTGGTGCGCTATCTGGAGGGGCTGCGCCGCATCCTGGCCACGCGCAAGATCCAGATCGAAAGCCGTGAGGATCAGGAGGGCAAGGGCGATCCCACCCTGCCTTTCCAGTTGGTGGTGGTCGATTTGTTGGACTCGACCTACGATGAGCAGTCGCCGCTGTACGATCTGGAGTCGGATGCGGCCATCTCGATTCTGATCGAACAAGGCGCCGCGCTGGGCGCAGCCGTCATCTTCATGGTGCCGGAGCGGGCCAAGGTGCCCAGCGGCTGCCAGGCAGTGATCGAGATCGAGCGCACCACGCCTGCCACCAACAGCCGCCGCCAGACCTTTCAGAAGCTGCATTTCCGCTATGCCGAGGTGGGAGTCAACACCTTTCGCTACGTGGGCGTGGCCGACGCGGTGTCTAACCCGGCGCACATGGACGCGCTGGCGCGCGAGCTGTCGCAATACGAGGTGCGCCAGGGCCCCGGCGCCGGCCTGGTCAGCGCCGTGCCCTTCCTCGACCTGCACGGCTTCCGCTCGCTGATCGACCTGCAGGCCGACGTGGTTCAGAAATGGCAGCAGAGCCAACTGGCGCGCAACGCTGGCTGGCTGCGCTGCAAGATCGGCCGCATGGCCGGCGGCAAGGCGCGCGCCTTGGTTTTCTCCGCCAAGCGCGACGGCGTGCATGGCATGGTGGCCGGCAGCACCGGCTCGGGCAAGTCGGAGCTGCTGATCTCGCTGATCGCGGGCATGGCCATCACCTACGATCCCAGCGTGCTCAACTTCGTGCTGGTGGACTACAAGGGCGGCGGCGCGTTCAAGGAGTTCGAGGACCTGCCGCACTGCGTCGACATCATCACCAACCTGGAGGGCGACGCGGTTACCCGCATGTTCACCGCGATCAACGCGGAGATGAAGCGTCGCCAGAAGCTCAACGCCGACACCGGCACCAAGAACATCGTGGAGTATCGCCAGCGCGGCCTGCACGAGAGCCACTACCCCTATCCCTATCTCTTCATCATCATCGACGAGTTCGCCGAGATGATCGCCGACCGCGCCGAGTACAAGACCGAGCTGGAGAGCATCACGCGCGTGGGCCGGGCCCAGGGCGTCTCGCTCATCCTGGCGGCCCAGCGGCCCAGCGGCGTCACCGACCAAATGCGCTCCAACATAAAGTTCCGCATCTGCCTGCGGGTCGAGACGCCCGGCGAAAGCCGGGAGATGCTGCGCCGCGCCGATGCCGCCTTTTTGCCCCCAGGCATTCCCGGCCGCGGCTTTTTGCAGGTGGGCAACGAAGAGGTGGAGCTGATGCAGGTGGCCTACACCGGCGACAAGTACCGCGACCCCACCCTGGCCCCGCCGTCGCCGGTGATCTGGGACGGCCGGCCCAGCGCCTCCGCGGCTGTGCTGGACCAGGAGCCGCCTGAGCTGTACAAGGTGCTGATCACCACCTTGCAGCACCAGGCGCACGAGCTGCGCTGCGCGCCCCAGTACGCGCCCTGGCCTGCTTTCTTGCCCAAGCAGTTGAACCTGGAGCAAACGCTGATCGACGAAGACCCCAACAAGCCCGCGCTCACAGCCGCACGCTACCTGGCCGATGTAGACCAGATCACCCTGGGCCGGCCGGTCGAAGGCTCGGTGTTGACCCTCAACCCGGCGCTGGCTCACTGGCGCAGCGGCGAGTGCGGCTGGGTGGAGCCCATCGACTGGGAACACCACGCCATGCGGCCGGTGGTTGGCCTGGTGGACAACCCATACGCAGCCCGTCAACTGCCGCTGACCGTGGACTTGCCGCGCGGCCATGTGGTGATCTTCGGCGGCTCTGGCTGGGGCAAGACCACCTTTTTGCGCACGCTGGCGGTCAGCCTGGCCGCAACTCACTCGCCCAGCGCCCTGCACATGTACATCCTCGACCTGGGCGGGCGCAACCTGGCCGCGCTGGCCAGCCTGCCCCACGTGGGCGCCGTGGTCAACCCGGACGAGGCCGGCTACGAGGAGCGGGTGGAGCAGGTGCTGCGCCAGTTGGCGGATGAGGTGGAGGCGCGCAAGGTGACGCTGGCCAACGCGGGCGCGCCTGACATCTACAAGTATAACCAGGCCCATCCCGACGCGCCCCTGCCGGCCATCCTGCTGGCCGTGGACAACTTCGTCGAGTTCAAAGAGACCTTTGGCGGCGATCCGCAGGCCGAGGGGGTGGAGACGGCCATGGACAAGTTCGTGGCCCTGGCCCGCCAGGCCAAACCCTACGGCGTCCATTGCGTGATCACCGTCAACCAGCTCAACGCGCTGCCGGTGCAGCTCTACAACCTGTTCACCGAGCGGCTGACGCTCAAGCTGGGCGATGCCACCGAATACCGCCAGATCGTCGGCGGCTTCGTCGGCGAGCTGCCCGACGTGGCCGGCCGCGGCTACGTCAAGGCCGGTTTGCAGCCGCTTGGCTTCCAGATCGCCACGCCGCTCGACCTGCGACGTGGCGCCTTGCAGGAATCGGCCAACGAGGCCACGGAGCTGCAGCGGCTGGGGCAGACCATGGTCGACTATATCGCCACCTCCGGCCGGCCTTACCGGATGCCAGCGCGCGTCGATGCGCTGCCGCGCTCGATCCTCTTCAAGCAGCTCCTGGCCCGCAAGTACGGCCTGGAGCTGGACGAGACCTTCCTGGCGCGGCTCAAACAAGTCACCCAGGAGCAGTGGTCCAGGAGCGCCGACCCCAACCTGGCCGACTGGCTGCGCGTCACCATCGGCGTGGTCTCCGGCAACCGGCTGCGCGAGATGCACCTGGAGGCCAAAGCCGACGGCGTGCATGGCCTGATCGCTGGCGGCACCGGCGCGGGCAAGTCGGAGCTGTTGATGACTCTGATCGTCGGCCTGGCGCTGAGCTACGACCCCAGCATCCTCAATTTCGTGCTGGTGGACTACAAGGGCGGCGGCGCGTTTGCGCCGTTCACCCACCTGCCGCACTGCGTGGACACCATCACCAACCTCAACAAAGCGGCTGTGCGGCGCATGTTCACCGCCATCAACGCTGAGATGGACCGGCGCATGAAGCTGTGCGTCGACGCGGGCGTCAGCAACATCGTCGAATACCGCGCCAAGGATTTCCACCGTAGCCGCGAGCCATTCCCGCACCTGTTCATCATCATCGACGAGTACGCCGAGATGATCTCCGAGAGCCCGGAGTTCAAGGATGAGCTGGACCGCATCACCCGCGTCGGCCGCTCCATCGGCGTCAGCCTGTTGCTGGCCGCGCAGCGGCCGGTCGGCGTCACCGACCAGATGCGGGCCAACATCAAGTACCGCATCTGCCTGCGCGTCGAGGCGGTGGACACCAGCCGCGAGATGCTGCGCCGCTCGGACGCGGCCTTCCTGCCCAACGGCATGCCGGGCCGCGGCTATCTGCAGGTCGGCAACGAGAACATCGAGCTGATCCAGGTGGCCTACACCGGCGAGAACTACCCCTACGCGGAGCCGCTGGAGGGTGGCCGCCAGCCCAAGTTCTACGATGTGATCGTCGATCTGTGCAACGATCTGCTGGCTGAGACGCAGGCCGCCCGGCCGCGCACTCCCTGGCCGCCCTTCCTGCCCACCCACATGACCCTGTCCGAACCGTTGAGCGATGGCTACCTGGACCCGGCCTATCTGCCGCTGATCACCCTGGGGCAGGCGCTGCCCGATCCGCTGCGACTCAACCCCTGGACGCAACGCTGGCTGGACGGCGCCGGTCAATGGCCGGGCGTCAATTGGTCCGCCACGGCCATGCGCGGCATCGCGGGCCTGCTGGACGATCCCTACAACGCCCGCCAGATGCCGCTGCTGGTCGATTTCAGCAAGGGCCACGCGGTGGTGTTCGGCGCATCGGGCTACGGCAAGACCGCGTTCGTGCGCACGGTGATCGCCAGCCTGGCCAGCTCCCATTCGCCCGACGAGTTCCAAGCCCACGTGCTGGATCTGGGCGGCCGCAACCTGGAGGTGTTGAGCACGCTGCCCCACGTGGGCACGGTGATCCTGCCCGACGAAGCTGGCTACGAGGAGCGGGTGCAGCAGTTGCTGCGCGAGCTGAACGACATCATCGACCTGCGCAAGCGCAAGTTCGCCGAGGCGGGCGTTTCCACTTTGTTCGAGTACAACAGCCTGGGCGACCACCCCATCGAGCCGGCCATCCTGGTGGTGGTGGATAACTTCGCCGAGTTTCTGGAGACCTTCGGCAGCCCCAACGAGGCCGAGGACGAGACCAACGCGCTGTTTGCCTTCGTGGCGCTGGCCCGCCAGGCCAAGGCCTTCGGCCTGCACGTGCTGATCACCGCCAGCCGTTTCAACGTGCTGAGCAACAAGCTGTTCAGCCTCTTCACCGAGCGCTTCACCCTGCGCCTTTCGGATTCGGGCGACTACGCCGCCATCGTGGGCAGCACCTACGAGGTGGAGGAACAGCCGGGCCGCGGCGCCGTGCGCGTCGGCCGCATGCCGCTCAGCTTCCAAACCGCCCTGCTGCCAGGCACGGTGCAGGAGGGACAGGTGCGCGGCGAGGCCCAGGTGGTGCGCCGTCTGGGCCAGCGAATGCATGAGGGGGCGGCGGCCAGCGGCCGGACTTACGCCAAACCTTTGCGCATCGATGCGTTGCCGAAGAGTTCGTCCTACCGCCAGGTGCTGGCCGAGCTGCACGACCTGGACCCGCAGCGGCCCTTCATGGAGGAGCTGGAGCGCAGCACGCGCGCGGTGTGGGCCCGCAACGGCTCCAAGGAGCACGCCGACTGGCTACGCGTCACCCTGGGCATTGCTTCGGGCATGCGCCAGCGCACCCTGGCATTGGAGGCCAAGCGCGACGGCGTCCACGGCCTGATCGCCGGCGGCACCGGCTCCGGCAAGTCTGAGATGTTGATGACCATGATCGTCGGCCTGGCGCTGAACTACTCGCCCGACATCCTCAATTTCGTGCTGGTGGACTACAAGGGCGGCGGCGCGTTCAAACCCTTCGAGCGCCTGCCGCACTGCGTCGACATCGTCACCAACCTCAACAAGTCGGCCGTAGCCCGCATGTTCAGCGCCATCACGGCCGAGATGATGCGCCGCCAGAAGCTCAACGCCGACACCAAAACCAAGGATATCATCGAGTATCGCCGCAAGGGGCTGCACCTGACCCACGCCCCCTTCCCGCATCTGTTCATCATCATCGACGAGTACGCCGAGATGATCGACGACAACCCGGACTACAAGACCGAGCTGGAGAGCATCACACGCGTGGGCCGCTCCATCGGCGTCAACCTGGTGCTGGCCTCGCAGCGGCCCAAGGGGGTCACCGATCAGATGCGAGCCAACATCAAGCTGCGCCTCTGCCTGCGCGTGGAGGAGACCGACACCAGCCGCGAGCTGCTGCGCAAGCCCGACGCAGCCTACTTGCCCAACGGCATCCCCGGCCGCGGCTACCTGCAGATCGGCAACGACAACATGGAGCTCTTGCAGGTTTCGTACACCGGGGAGACGCAGCCCGACGACCGCGAGCCGGCTGTGTTCTGGCCGCAGCGTGTCGACGGCGTCGCCGGCCAGACGGGGGCCTCCGGGGACGTGCCCAAGCTGTACGACGCTGTGGTCGGCCTGGCCGCTGAACTGTGCGATGGGCAGATGGCGCCCAAGCCGTGGCCTGCCTTCCTGTCACAGCAGATCAGCCTGCAGTCGCCCATCGTCGATGCCCAGCGCAACCGCACCTGGACTCTGACCCGCGAGATCAGCGACTGGCTCAACGGCGACGCTGAGCATCTCTGGCCCGGCGTGGATTGGGCCAACGCAGCCATGCATCCTGTCGCTGGGCTGGTGGACAACCCTATGGCCGCCCAGCAGTTCCCCTTGCAGCTCGATCTGACCCGCCATCTGGCGGTGTTGGGCGACTCTGGCTGGGGCAAGACCTCCATGCTGCGCACCCTGATCACCGCTCTGGCCGCCACGCACTCGCCTGACGAGCTGCACATCTATGTGGCCGATCTGGGAGGCCACAACTATCGCAGCATCGAGGACTTTCCCCACGTAGGCACGGTGATCTACGCCGATGAAGAAACCTACGAGGAGCGCTTGCAGCGCCTGCTGGCCATGCTGGACCGTCTGGTCGATGAGCGATCACATCTCTTGGGCGAGGCCGCGGCCAACACTTTGTGGGAGTACAACGCGCGCAACCCGGAGCAGGCCCTGCCGGCCGTGCTGGTGGTGATCGACAACTTCGCTGATCTGGCCGAGAACAACGAGGCCCTGGTCGAAACCACGATCATGCCTCTGGTGCGTCGCTCGACCAGCGCAGGGGTCTGCTTTGTCGTCTCGGCCAATGCTCCCAACAACATGCCCAGCAAGCTCTATGCCTTGTTCGGGGAGCGCATCACCTTCAAACAGAGCAACACCGATCGCCTGCTGGACATTGTGGGCCGCGGCGCGATGGAGATCGACGATATCCCCGGCCGCGGCTATATTCGCATCGGCAAGCGGCCGTTGTTGTTCCAGGCAGCGCTACCCGTGGGTCTCTTCGTCGGCGAGGAGGGCCGCGATGTGTTGGTGGAGGCCGACGAGGTGCGTTTGATGGGCGAACAGATGCGTGAACATCTGGCGGCCGGCCAGCAAGTTTGGCGACACCACCCCGACCCAATCGCCATCCTGCCGGCCCGCGTGGCGTTGATCGACCTGCTGCAGCCTGAGGCAGGCGCGGCTCAGCCGGAGAGCGAGGCGCCAGCCGATGCCGGCGGCGCGCAGCGCATCCAGGCCATGCTGGGCACCCTCGATAGCCTGCAGCCAGCAAGCTGCGATTTGAAGGCGCTGGGGCCGCACTTTGCCATCGTCGGGCCGCCGCTCTCGGGCAAGACCACGGCCATGCTGGACTGGATTCTATCGCTGGCCGAGCGTTATCCGCCGCAGCAGGCCAAGATGGTGCTGATCGACACCCAGCGCAAGTTGATGGAGTACGGCGGCCAGCACACCCTCAACGAGCTGCCCCACGTGGTAGCAGCCGTGTCGGAGATCGAGGAGGTGGAGGGGCTGATCGCTAACCTGATGGCCGAGGGCGCTGCGATGGCTGACAGCCAGACAGGCCGCGAGCTCTTCGTGTTCATCGACAACTTCGATGACTTCAGCGAGGAGATCGAGAGCCAGCGCGGGCTGTTGGAGAGCATGAGCCGACTGGTGCGCCGCTACCAGCGGGCCGGATTGCACTTCGTCGTCGCCTTTGGGCCAGAGGCCAGCACCTCCGATCTGCGGCGGCGAGTCCTGGCGGCCAACTATGGCCTGGGATTGCAGACCGCCCAGGCCGTGGATGTGCTCAAGGTCAGCCGCACGCCAGCCGGGGTGCGCGACAAGTCGTTGCCTGCAGGCCGCGGCTACCTGGTCAAGTCCGGCCAACCAGTGCTGATCCAGGTGGCCAGCCCGTATGAAAACATGGTCGACAGCGCCGAGCTGTCGCCGTGGAGCCGGGGCGACGAGCTGGCGCGGGAGGCCGAGCGGGTCGTCAAGGCGTTGGACGCCTGGGTCGAGCGCATCGTGGCCCGCTACGGCGGCGTCAGGGCCACCTGGACCAGCGCCGACGCGTTCGCCGAGTCGCCCCATGCTGGCCAGCCCAGCGCCAAGGCGCAGCAGATGCTCGGCTTGATGCAGCAGGCCCTGCGGGTCGAGGCGCAGCAGATGCGCCTGGGCCTGGCGGTCAACGGTGGCGGGGCGCTGATGGACAGCATGTTGGCCATCGACGTAGCGCGTTGGCAGGACGAGGAGACGCTGATTGGGCTGATGAAGAGCATCTGGCGCACCTATCTGCTGGCCAGCGGCCTCGATGAGATGGGCGCGGATCTTTTCATCGGCACGTCGGATCTCCCTTCGGTGCTGTCGGAGGTCACACGAGAGCTGGCCAATGCCGAAGAAGCGATACGGGCCAGGCAAACAGCCGAAGCTGGTTTAGCCATCACCAGCCAGGCGCCCGCAGAGACAGTGGCGGCGCAATCCTTGCCGCATGAGGCGTCAACCGCGGAGTCGATTCCACCCTCCGCAGGGGAGACAGCAGCCGCCTTGGGCGTCACACGCGAGGAAGCGACGACACAGGAGGTTGAGCAATGAGTGGCAGTCAGGTCTACCTCGAGCTACTGATTGATATCTTCGATCGGGCTGAACAACCGGCACGCGTATTGGCTAAGATCAAGCCACCGCAGTTGGTGGAGGCGATCGTACAGGAGTTTCGTGATGTCGAGTATCTGACCGACGATCCCACGCAGTACTATCTGGCCAGGGCCGGCGATGGCGCGCCGCTGGACGACAGCATCGAGTTGGGCCGCCAGCGCTTGGCGCCGCGCACACGCCTGGTCTTGTGCGAATATCCGGCAGCCATACCCGAGGGCGCACTGCCGTCAAGCTGGCGCATTTACTTGCGCGAGCAGAGCCTGGGCAAGGTCTACCGTCTCACCTGGCAACCGGCTATCATTGGACGTCGCGTGGGGAGCGAGACGTATGGCGAGACCCAGCAGATCGCGGTCGATCTCCAGCCCTTTCCGACAGGCCTGCGGGTCTCACGGCGCCATTTGTCCCTGAGTGAGAGCGATGGCGAGCTAATCATCGCGAACCTGTCCAACAACCCGGCGTTCATTCAGCGCGCAGACGGGGTTCAGGTCCCCATCGAGGCAGACAAAATACCTTTGCTGGCCGGCGATAAGATTCTGTTGGAGCGTAGTCAGATTGCGCTCAAAGTGCTGCTTCTGTCCGGAGCAGAGCAGAGCGCGCAAGGCGATCTGACGGCGACGGAGGCCGGCCAAGCGACAACTATAGCCTCACAGGCGGCGGCAGAAGCGGAGGCCGCCACAGACAATTGACAGAGGAGCATAAACCATGGCCGATATCGTTCAGGCGAACCATGATCAATTGCAGAGCATGGCCAATAAGTTCGGCAAAGAGTCGCAGGCCGTGAACCAAACGGAGCAGGCAGTCCAGCGAACCTATCAGTTGTTGCGCTCCGGAGGCTGGATCGGTCGCGGGTCGGACGCGTTTTTCAAGGAGATGGACGGGCAGGTGTTGCCCTCGGTGCGTCGCTTGAGCGAGGCGCTGGTCCAGGCCGCCCTCGCCGAGTTCGCGGCCCACGGGCTCGACGCGCCGAGCCTCGACGCGATCTGCGCACGCGCGGGCTTCACGCGCGGCGCGTTCTACGTCCACTTCCGGGACCGCGACGAGCTGGTGGTGGCGGTGATGGACCGCGCCTTCGGGGCCTTCCTCGACGCGATCGTTCCGTCCGGCACGGAGCCGCGCGACCTCGAGCGCACCGTGCGCCGCTACGCCGACGCCACGATCGGCCTGCTCCAGCTCCGCGAGCGCACCGGCCGCGCGGGCGCCCCGGGCGCCGCCGGCGTCCCGCTCCACCGCATCCTCGAGGCCTGCGCGCGCGCGCCGGCGCTGCGCGCGCGCTTCGTCGCGCTGCTCGG
>JAJTXO010000590.1 GCA_021463315.1 Caldilineales bacterium
CGCGTTGCCGATGGCGGCCCCCAAGGCCGCGGCCAGCGCGACCGCTGCAGCAGCCAGGCCGGCGCGTGCGTCGGCGCCGGCCGCTACAGCCGCCACGGCCGCGCCGGGCGGCCTGCGCGGCGCGCTGAGCAACGCGGTGCAGTGGTTCGAGAACGCCGGCGCAGGCACCAAGGTGTTGGTGATCGTTCTGGCTGCGCTGCTGATCTATCTGTGCGGAGTGGCGCTGCCCTACGCCCTGTTGATCAAGCCGGTGGCCGCGGCTGAGGCCGCGGCCAGCTCGCTGGCGTTGGCCGGAGAGTTGCCCGCGCGTGGCGGTCTGGATGCGGTGGAGCCAGCCGCGGCTGTGCCGGACTTCGCCAGTCGAGGCGTCTCCCTGGCCCTGGCCGACTCCGAGTTTGCCCCCACCCCCACCTACACGCCGTGGCCCACCCTGACGCCCGTGCCCAGCGCCACGCCCACGGTGACGCCGACCCCCACCGACACTCCTGTGCCGACGGACACGCCGGAGCCGACCCCCACCTGGACGCCTGAGCCGACCAACACCCCCGCGCCGGTGATCGTGCAGCGGGCGGTGGCAGCCGCGTCGGCGCCGGTGGAAGAGGTGGCCGCCAAGGCCGCGGCGGCTGCGCCGGCCCCCTCGGTGGAGTGGCGGCTGGTCTCGGCTCGCCGGCTCAGCGCCTGCGAGAACCGCGGCAAGCACAACATCTTCGTCAAGGTGTTGGACGCGGCCGGCAACCCGGTGGACGGCGTGCTGGTGGTGCAGTCCAACAACGGCAACCCTGGCAACATCCTGGACAGGATGACCAGCGGCTTCAAGGGCCCCGGTCTGGCTGAATTCGTCATGTGGAAGCTGGCTGAATACTCGGTGTTCGTGGCCAATCCCGACGGGTCTCCGGCCAGCACTGACTTTGCCCAGCCGCTGCACTCCAACTTCGCCGACGAGGAGATGTGCTCGGACGGCGGGGGCGGCAATACGCTGTTCCACAACTCGTTCGAGGTTGTCTTCCAGCGAACCTTCTAGCGCGGTCTGGCTCGGTCGGAGACCGGCCAGAGCGGTTCGGTCGGATGTCTGGCTCGGTCGGAGACCGGCCAGAGCGGTTCGGTCGGGTGTCTGGCTCGGTCGGAGACCGGCCAGAGCGAGACGGGCCAGAGCGCGAGGGCAGTGGCGGACAAGCACTTCGAGACCAGGAGGAGGGCCGACCCAACCGGCCCTCCTCTTTTCTTTGCTCCGCCGATCTGTGCTATAATCCCGGCGGCCGCGCGCCTCTCGGCGCGGGCAACTCAGCCATCGACCAGGTCCTGGTTGGAACTCCCTTCGATGCTCATCCTGTTCTCTCATCGTCGAATCGTCGGGCTGGCAATCCTGCTGGCCGTTGCCTTGCTGGCCGGCGCGTGCCGGTCGCTGCCCAGCGAGACTGCCGCCGCGCTGGCCGACCGGCTCACCGCCGCCGCGCCCACGGCCACCGCCGCACTGCCGACGGCCGTGCTGCCGACCGCCGCGCCCACTCCCACGCCAGAGCCGACCGCCACCCCCGCGCCCACCGTGGATATGGCCGCCCTGATGGGCGATGCGACTCTGCCAGCCGGCGTCTCTCCCTTCACCGGCCTGCTGGTCGACGATCCGGCCCAGCTGGAGCGGATGCCGGCCGCGGTCAAGATCTCCAACTCGCCCATTGCCCGCCCTCAGTCGGGCTTGAGCAAGGCCGACGTGGTGATCGAGCATCTGGCCGAGGGCGATATCACCCGCTTTACCGCGATCTTTCACAGCCAGGACGCCGAACGTATCGGCTCGGTGCGCAGCGCGCGGCTGATCGACCTGGAGCTGCCGGTGCTGTTTGACGCTTTCCTGGTCTACTCCGGCGCCAACGGCGAGGTCAACCGCCTGATCGAGAACTCCGATTTCGCCGATCGCACCCTGTCGGACGAACGCAAGGATCCTGCCTTCTATCGTCTGGACATCCCCGGCCGCACCTACGAGCACACCCTTTTCACCGACAGCGAGCTGCTGCAGCAATACGCGGCCGACCAGGGCTGGACCACGCCGCCGCGCTATCGCGGCTGGCAGTGGAGCGAACAGCCGCCGCGCCAGGCTGCGCGGGCGCACACGATCACCATTCCCTACAGCGCCGAGTACTCCGATGTGAGCTATCAGTACGATGCCGCGCTGGGCGCCTATCGCCGCAGCATCCTGGGCGAAGCGCACGTGGATAACCTGACCGGCGAGCAGTTGACGGCTGACAACGTGGTGGTGCTCACCGTCAACCACGCCCCGACGCTGATCGTGGAGGATGCGTTGGGCAACCAGTCGGTGGAGATCCAGCTCTGGGGTCAGGGACGGATGCAGCTTTTCCGCGATGGAACCGTGCAAGAGGGCCTGTGGCTGCGCCCCCAGCGCGATGATCCGCTGTTGTTCGTGGATGAAGCCATGCAGCCGCTGAAGCTCAAGCCAGGCAACGTTTGGATCCAGATTGTGCCGTTGGATCTGGCCGTCGCCAGCGAATAGGCATGGATCAAGCCCTTTCCCAAAGCTCCCCCGTCGCCGCCGCCAGTACGCACTTTGATCTGCTGGACGACGTGCGCGATCTGTTCGCCGTGGACCGGATGAGCACCTCGCCGGACGGCAAGCAGCCGGCGCTGCTCTTCCACGGCCGGCTGCTGGTCGACGCCGATCTGGCGCTGGAGCGGCTGATGCCGCGTTTTGCCAGCCGCGGCTACACCCCGATGATCCGAAGCGAGAAGGGAGGGCATCTGCTGATCGCCGTTCCTGGCGTGATCGGCGGCGGGCGCACCCGGCTGTGGCTGCACCTGGTGTTGGCGCTGGCCACTGTCTTCACCACCTCCCTGGCTGGCGCGATGCTGGCCGGCGTCAACGTGCTGCGCGATCCCGTTGGCATCCTGACCGGCGTGCCTTTCTCCCTGACCCTGATGGCCATTCTGACCGCGCATGAGATGGGCCACTATTTCATGGGCAAATGGCACGGCGTGCAGGTCAGCTTGCCCTATTTCATCCCCGTCCCCTTTAGCCTGGGCACTTTCGGCGCGTTCATTCAGATGCGCAGCCCCATCCGCAACCGGCGGGAGCTGTTCGACGTCGGCTTTGCCGGGCCTATCGTCGGCTTTGTGGTGGCGTTGGCGCTGATGATCGTTGGCCTGCTCTTGGCCGATGCGCTGCGCGCCTTCTGGCGCACGCTCGATCACGACGAAGCGTTCCTGCTCGTCAAGCTGATCGGCGGCGCGTTTCGCGTCGGCGTCAGCAAGCTGCTGGTGCAGCGCGCGCTGGCGC
>JAJTXO010000591.1 GCA_021463315.1 Caldilineales bacterium
TAGGGGTTTTGCGGTAGATTGGATCGGCATACAATTCGTTGCGGAGGCGAATGGATGCCGATGCAAACGAACTCTGTTGAGTACAAGACTTACACCATAGGCGCAGGATACTTGATCAAGCACATTCTTGATCAGTTGGACGTGGTAGCTGCTATCGATGAGAATCTGCGCTACCAGCCTGAGCTCGAGACGACTTACGGGACGTTAGCTCAGGTGATCATCATCAACCGCATGACCTTTGATCCGCAGCCCTTGTATCATCTGGCAGAGTGGGCTGATCAGCGCGGTATCAGTCGCCTGTTAGGCATTCAGTCAGCCTGGCTCGACGACGATCGGTTGGGAGCGATGCTGGAAGGGTTGGCGGATCATCAGGCTGAGATTTGGCGCACTGTAGTTGGCAAGGGTATCGAAAGGTATCAGGTTGAGTTGGAATGGTTGCACTCGGATACGACCAGCGTCTACTTCGAAGGCGCCTATGAAGATGAGAAAGGACAGCCTAAGCAGGAGACGAACGGTCCTTTGTTGATCGAGGGCTACAACAAGGATGGTCAGCGTCAGAAAGGTCAGTTTGTGCTCAGTTTAGCAGCGTGTCAGCGCATACCGATCTGGTATACGGCTTGGGACGGCAATCAAAGTGATGACGGCGTGTACTTGGCCGACATGAAAGCGCTTCGTCAAGCAGGATGGGTGCCTGATAATGTGGTGATGATTGGCGATCGCAAGCTGTGCAATCGGGAGACGATGGTCAGTTTCTGCCGAACAAACCAGTTCTTCCTGGCTGCTCATCCTTGGACTGATACGGCCAAAGCTGTTTGGCGTCGAACCAAGCTACGCTTGCAGCAAGATGAATTGAGTTGGACGCCTGTGGACTACGTCACCCGCAACGAGGCTCGCAAACCGATTGAGAAGCGCACGCAGTACAAGGTGTGCGAAGTTCGCCAGGAGCTGCCAGATCGGGAAGTCAACCAGGTCTATTCGTTGCGTTGGATATTCAGTTGGTCGAGCAGCAAGGCCGAGTTGGATGCTCGTCAACGCAACAAAGCACTCGAAGCCGGAGAAGCAGCGCTGCAACGGATCGCCAAGTTGTTGGGCAAATACGACTACACCAGTCTCAAGACGATAGAACAGCGGATCGAAAAAGCTCTGAGCAAGGCTAAAGCCAAGCGTTACTTCCAGTACACTTTGTGCGGAAGCGATGCCAACCAGACTTGGGTCTTGACTTGGCAACAGTGTCAGGATGCCATTGCCGATGAACAGCTCTCCGATGGCGTTGCTTTGCTCTGCACTAACGTGGCTTCGGAACGGCTCTCTGCGGGCGAAGTCATGATCAAGTACAAAGAACAGGTCAGTGTCGAGCAGACTATCGACTTCATTAAGAGTCCAGTCTACATCCGTCCGATGTGGTTGCACTCGCCCAGACGCCTGGCCGGACTGATCCTGCTGATTATGATCGCCGTGCTGGTAGCAAGTCTGCTAGAGTATCATGTGCGTCGCCATGTCGCTCGAACAGGACAACGCCTCCGTGGATTGATGCCTGACAACCGTGATAACGACTACCCAACAGCTAGAAAAATACTCCAAGCTTTCCAGGACTATACCCTAATCGTTGTCCATCACGCTGATGGTCAGGAAACAGTCCACTGGCCAAAGCTACGTTCCATTCAACAACAAATCTGCACCTGTTTTTGTCAAACGAAAACAGGCACCATTCTGGAATTGCCTCCAGTCTCTGCAACCCTGAACTCAGGGTAGCGGAAAATAGGTAACAAAGGGCAGAAGTGATTTGCACGCACATAATCTGATGACTATCTGTGGAACAGTACCTTCGAGCGAAGTAGATGCCCGAAACCTAGGTGGTTTCGGGCATCTACCTGCCTACCACTGGTTCATGATCGGATATGGGGTTGAACACCAGCACTATCGACAAAAGGCAGGAGCCACGGCTGGGCCCACTTTCAGCGGGGCGCGAACCAATGAACCCCACTCCACGTCACGAAGAAGATCACACCATTGCCGCGATCAAACGCATACCAGGTGCCAACCACTCCAGCGATAATCACTGCGATCTTGGCAGTTACCCCAGCTGCTATGAGTAGCGACCCCGCTGCAGCTCCGGCTGCTACAAGCGCCAGCATCCCCTCGTGATCTACCTCAACGCGGACGCCCCACCAGTAGCTTCTCGTCGAAACGTGAGGGCCCAAATCGATGTAAGGCTCGGCAATTGCTTCGGATGGCCTAACCATTTCAGAGCCTGAAGGTTCCGACATTGCGCGAACAGCGGCATCCATTTGGTCTGGGCTCACACTTCCGAATTCTAGCTGTTCACCAGGTTGGGCGGTTCGAAGGGCGTCGAGTAATTGACTTGTAGAAAACGACTCTACCGCAGTCGCGTTCGCAACGTGACTTGCCGTTCCCGTGGTCAGATTCTCGGGACCTCGGCGAACCACAATTCGGACTCGGAAGGCTCCGGAGCCATTTCCAGGACTGTCATCGTTGATTTGGAGGTACAGTCTGGCCGCGCCTGACCCCAGGCTTTCATTTTGATAGGTACGCCGAAAGCGATCGCCAATATAAAAGTATCCGTCATCCGGTGTCATTCCCAACAGACTGAAGGGAGGAACCCCTGGAAGTGGGCACTGATCGCCAGCGCTATAGGTCATCCATCCACGCGGTCCGTTACTGCCGGTAAACCACACCCCGGCCCAGATAGATCCGCTTGCGATCAAATCTACTTCATCGCCATTCCGTAGCAGCACCTGCGTGTCTACGGGATCACGATCCGACTCCCTCACGACAACCTGCTTGTCCACAATCGTACGCATGTCGGTTCTCCTTTGACCATCCAGCTAGTTGGTTGCAAAGTAGCATCACTCAACTGTCCAGCAACCTCGATTCGACAGTTGGTATCGGATTGCTTTGTCGGAGTCTCACTGTTGTCGCATGGTTTACCCTCTCTTTCGCTTATTGCTTGCTGTAGCACTGCTTCGGCAAGCCTACCTTTGTATGCGAGCGTCTGTACCGATTCAATCGGAGGACAACTCCGTGGCTGCCAGCTCGGCGACGCCCGTTGCTTTGATGGTAGAGTTCAGACTAGCCGCCGTCCTCTAGTCAAGATCGACTCCTATGGCTTTCAGGTGTGGCTGGATATTCCGAACGATTTCATTACTGTCCATTCGCTTGAATTTCTGGGCAAATCTCGAATTAGCGCTCTATGGAGCACTTATCGTCAAGTCGTCAGCCTGAAACCGGCGCAATTCGATGCTATGACGGTCGTGAACG
>JAJTXO010000592.1 GCA_021463315.1 Caldilineales bacterium
AGCGAATCGGCGCTGAAAGGCGCCCATTTCGTGGAACTCTGCACCGCCCGGCGCATTCCGCTGCTCTTCTTGCAGAACATCACCGGCTTTATGGTGGGCAAGCAGTACGAACAGGGGGGCATCGCCCGCGACGGCGCCAAGATGGTGCATGCCGTGGCCAACGCCCAGGTGCCCAAGCTGACCGTGGTGATCGGCGGCTCCTTTGGCGCGGGCAACTACGGCATGTGCGGACGGGCCTACGGCCCGCGCTTCCTGTGGATGTGGCCCAACAGCCGCATCAGCGTCATGGGAGGCGAGCAGGCCGCCAACGTGTTGCTGACCGTCAAGCAGGATCAACTGGCCCGCCGCGGCCAGCCGCTGATGAGCGCTGAGCAACAGGAGGAGTTCAAGCGCCCCACCCTGGAGAAATACGAGCGCGAGGGCAGCCCCTACTACGCCACCGCTCGCCTGTGGGACGATGGCATCCTCGACCCGGCTGAGACACGGCAGGTGCTGGGGCTGGCGCTGTCGGCCTGCCTCAACGCGCCGGTGAACGAGACCAAATACGGCGTCTTCAGAATGTGACCATGAAAGCAGATCTCATTCCCCTGTCCTTCGAAGAATACCCCGAGCTCGAGATGCGCCGGCGAGCTGCCGAGTTCTGCGCCGAAATGCGCCGGCGGCGCACCGTGCGCACCTTCTCCGACCGGCCCGTGCCGCGCGAGGTGATCGAGGATTGCCTGCGTGCGGCCGCCACTGCGCCCAGCGGCGCCAACCAGCAGCCCTGGCATTTTGTGATCGCAGCCGATCCTGAGGTCAAGCGGGCGATTCGCCTGGCCGCCGAGGCTGAGGAGCAGGCGTTCTACGGCGGACGTGCGCCCGATGAGTGGCTGGAAGCACTCGCGCCGCTGGGCACCGACGCCGACAAGCCCTTCCTGGAGATCGCGCCCTACCTGATCGTCATCTTTGCCCAGAGCCACGGCCTGGACGAAGAAGGGCGCAAGATCAAGCACTACTACGTGACCGAGTCCGTGGGCATCGCCGCCGGCATGCTCATCACGGCGCTGCACCATGCCGGCCTGGCCACGCTCACCCACACCCCCAGCCCCATGGGCTTTCTGGCGACGCTGCTGCAACGCCCCGCCAACGAACGCGCCTACCTGATCCTGGTTGCCGGCTACCCGGCCGAGAACACCCAGGTTCCCGCCATCGCCAAAAAGCCCTTCGCCGAGATCACAACCTTCATCGGATGAACCGCTCAAATCCATAGGACTTGCGCAAAACAGGTCTCGACACGGCTGTCATCAATCAGCAGAGGCTACCGGCATGTTCAACAAGATTCTGATCGCGAACCGCGGCGAGGTGGCTGTGCGCATCATCCGAGCCTGCCAGGAGCTGGGCATCCGCACCGTCGCGGTCTATTCCGACGCCGACGCCGACGCGCTGCACACCATGTTGGCCGACGAGTCGGTGCGCATCGGCCCGCCGTCCCCTGGCCAGAGCTACCTGTGCGGCGACTGCATCCTGGCCGAGGCGCAGCGGCTGGGCTGCGATGCGATCCACCCCGGCTATGGCTTCCTGTCGGAGAACGCCGACTTCGCCGAGGCGGTGCAAGCGGCCGGGCTGACCTGGATCGGCCCCAGCCCGGCCGCGATGCGCACCATGGGCAGCAAGACCTCGGCGCGCGCGGCTATGCAGGCGGCCGGCGTGCCTATCGTCCCCGGCTACCAGGCCAGCCAGAACGACGCCGACCTGCTGGCCGCGGCCGTGCAGATCGGCTATCCGGTGCTGGTGAAGGCCACGGCTGGCGGCGGCGGCAAGGGGATGCGCGTCGTCGAGACTCCGGCCGAGCTGCCCGCGGCGCTGGCCTCGGCCCGCCGCGAGGCGCAGAATGCCTTCGGCGACGCCCGCATCTACCTGGAGCGGCTGATCCGCAGCCCGCACCACATCGAATTTCAGGTCTTCGGCGACAGCCACGGCAACGCGGTGCATCTCTACGAACGCGAGTGCTCGGTGCAGCGCCGCCACCAGAAGATCATCGAGGAGACGCCGTCGCCGCTGCTGGACGACGACCTGCGCCGTCGCATGGGCGAGGCCAGCGTGGCGGCCGTGCGCGCGGTGGGCTATGTCAACGCCGGCACGCTGGAGTTCCTGGTAGACCCGACCGACCGCAGCTTCTATTTCCTGGAGATGAACACCCGCTTGCAGGTGGAGCACCCCATTACCGAGCAGGTGACCGGCGTCGATCTGGTCAAGCTGCAGATCCGGGTGGCGGCTGGCCAGCCGATCCCCTTCCGCCAGGAGCAGATCGGCCAGCGCCGCCACGCCATCGAGTGTCGCATCTATGCCGAGGACCCGGCCAACGGCTTTATGCCCAGCGTGGGCAAGGTGCTGCGCGCGGTGGAGCCGGTGGGGCCGGGCGTGCGCGTCGATGCCGGCGTCACCACCGGCGACGAGGTGACGGTCCACTACGATCCGATGATCGCCAAGCTGATCACGCTGGGGGAGGATCGGGCCGACGCGGTGCGCAAGATGGACTGGGCGCTGAGCCACTACGTAATTCTGGGCCTGACTACGAACATCGCTTTTCTGCACGCGGTGATCAACCACGAGCTCTTCCGCCGCGGCGAGGCGGCCACGGACTTCGTCGACCGTCATTTCAGCGGCTGGCAGCCACCGGCCGGCGATCCGCCCGACCTGGCGCTGGCCGCGGCCGCGCTGGCGGAGCTGCTGGAAGGCGCGACCGCTGGCGCGGCGCCGGCAGCCGCGGACGGCGTGACTCAGGGCGACCCGTATAGCCCGTGGCGGCATTTGACAGGCTATCGCGTCAGCACAGACAGGACTGACAGTGCTGGTTGACCAGCAGGCGAGATACAACGCGACGGCTGGCTCATGGCGTGAGCAGCACTGTCAGTCCTCAACGAGACAGGACTGACAGTGCTGGTTGACCAGCAGGCAAGATACAACGCGACGGCTGGCTCATGGCGTGAGCAGCACTGTCAGTCCTTAGAGGCAACGATGAAGAGCGAATTTACCTACCAGATCGGCGACGAAATCAAGACTGTGACGGTCCAGCGCGAGGGCGACTGCTTTCAGGTGACGGTGGGCGACACGCGCTATCAGATCCGCGCCCAGCGGCCGGAGCATGGCCGGCTCAACTTACAGGTGGGCGACCGGCGGCTGCGGGCGCACGTGGCCAGCGACGGACCGCGCCGCTACGTGGCCATGGCCGGCCAGACCTGGACGCTGGAACGTCCTCAGCCGCAGCAAAAGCGGCGCAGCGC
>JAJTXO010000593.1 GCA_021463315.1 Caldilineales bacterium
TGGGGGCTGGGGACTGGGGACTGGGGGCTGGGGACTGGGGGCTGGGGACTGGGTGACCGATCACCGATCACCGATCACCGTTTACCGTTCATCGTTCATCGTTCATCGTTCATCGTTCATCGTTCATCGCCTACTCATAGCGCAGGGCCTCGATGGGGTGCAGCCCGGCTGCGCGGGTGGCGGGATAGATGCCGAAGAAGAGGCCCACGGCCAGCGAGAAGCCGGTGGCCAGCAGCACGCTCTGCACAGTCACCACGGCCGTCAGATCGTCCTGCAGGCTGGAGATCAGCAGCGCGCCGCCCCAGCCCAGCAGAATGCCGATCAGGCCGCCGATCAGCGACAGCACCATGGCCTCGATCAGGAACTGGAGCAGGATATCGCGTCGCCGCGCGCCCACAGCCTTGCGGATGCCGATCTCGCGCGTGCGCTCGGTCACCGACACCAGCATGATGTTCATGATGCCGATGCCCCCCACCAGCAGCGAGATAGCCGCAATCGCGCCCAGGAAGAGGGTGATCACGCCGGTGATCTGGCCGAAGATAGCCACCAGATCGGCCTGGTTGATCACCGTGAAATCGTCGTCGCCGCGGAACTGGATGTTGTGGCGCTGGCGCAGCAGCTCCTCGATCTGTTGCCGCGCCTCGTCCATCTGCTCCTCGGCCACCACCTGGGTGTAGATCACCGACAGCAGCGGCTCGCCGCGCGAGTTGCGCAGATCGGGCGTCAGCCGTTCCTGCATGGTGGTCAAGGGGACGTAGATCAGGTCATCCTCGCTGCCGAACGCGCCGCCCCCCTTCTCCTCCATCACGCCGATCACCGCAAAGGGGAGATTGTTGATCTTGATGGTGCGCCCAATGGGGTATTCGTCGGTTCCGAAGAGACGCTCCATGGCCCGCACGCCCAGCACCACCACGCGCGAGCGCGCGGCCACATCCTGATCGGAGATGAAATCGCCCTCGGCCACGTAGGAATTGCGCACATCCTGGTAGTCGTAGGTGACGCCCGAAACCTGCAGGTTCAGCGTATTGCGCTGATAGGCCACGCTGGCGGTGGTGTTCACCTCGGGCGCGGCCTTCACCACCAGCGGCACGTTGAAGGGATCGTTGATCGCCTGCAGGTCGCCGCTGGTCAGCGACGGCTCGAAGCTCATCATGCCGGACGCGCCGCCGGCGCTGTCGTTGACATTGACCGGAACCACGAACAGCAGATTGGTGCCCGCGCCCTGAAGCTGCTCGCGAATCAGATTCTCCACCCCTCGGCCCACCGACAGCAGGGTGATCACCGCGCCCACGCCGATGATGATGCCCAGCATGGTCAGCACCGCGCGCAGCTTGTTGGCCGCCAGGCCGCGCATGGCCACCCGGATCGATTCGACGATATTCATGGCGCGGCGACCTCCGGCTGCACCATCAGATCCCGCACCCGCTTCTCGTAGGCCCGTTCGCCGGCCCGGCGCTGATGCAACACCGGCGCATCCTCGACGATATGGCCATCCATCAGCCGCACGATGCGCCGGGTGTGCTCCGCGATGTCCGGCTCGTGGGTCACGAAGACCACGGTGATGCCGTTCTGCTCGTTCAACGCCTGAAAGATGGCCATGATCTCCGCGCCCGACTGCGAGTCCAGGTTGCCGGTCGGCTCGTCGGCCAGGATGATGGCGGGATCGTTGATCAGCGCGCGGGCGATGGCCACCCGCTGCTGCTGGCCGCCCGACAGCTCGTTGGGGCGATGGTGCAGCCGGTCGCCCAGGCCCACCCGCTGCAAGGCCGCGGTGGCCCGCTCACGCCGGTTCTTGCCCCCGGCATAGACCAACGGCAGCTCCACGTTTTGCAGCGCGGTGGTGCGCGGCAACAGGTTGAAGCTCTGGAAGACAAAGCCGATCTTGCGGCTGCGCACGGCTGCCAATTGATCGTCGCTCAGGCTGTTGACATCGATGCCATCCAGCAGATATTGGCCGCTGGTGGCCTGATCCAGACAGCCGATGATGTTCATCAGGGTGGACTTGCCTGAGCCAGAGGGACCCATGATCGAAACCATCTCGCCGGCATTGACCCGCAGCGACGCCCCGCGCAGCGCATGCACCTCCATGTCGCCCATGCGATAGACCTTGGTGATCTCGCGGATTTCGATGACCGCTCGCGCGTTGGCTGAGTTCATGGCTCACCCGCCGAACATGGTGGAACGCAGGCGGTCCAAACCACCCCCTGAGCGGATCGCCAGCACATCTCCCACACTCAGGCCGCTGAGCACCTCGCTAGACTGCTCGTTGCGTTCGCCCAACTGCACCTCGGTGCGGGTCGGCACGCCCGCGACCAGCTTCTCCACATAGGCCCGCCCGGTGGAGCGGTCGATCTGGATGCTGCGGTTGGGGATCAGCACCACATCGTTCAGCTCCTGGGTGACGATGCTGGCCGTGGCGCTCAGCCCACTGCGCAGGGCCGCGTCTGTCTCGTCGATGGCCACCGTCACATCGTAGGAGACGGCGCCGCCCGCGCTGATGGGGGTGGCGGCAATGGCCGAGATGTGGCCCAGCAGCTCGGCGTCGGGCGCGGCATCCAGCGTCACCCGCACCTTCTGCCCCTCGCTCAGCTTGCCGATGTCGATCTCATCCACGGTGATGTTGATGTGAAAGCGCGACAGGTCGGTGATGACGGCCGCGGCCTTGGCCGCGCTGGGCAGCTCGCCGGCCGCGATGTTCAACGCGGTCACTGTGCCGTCGCTGGGGCTGACCAGCTCGCTGTTGCTGCGCTGGAGCTGGGCCTGCTGCACCGAGAGCTCCCCCTGGGTCACCTGCGCTTCGGCGATGGTCAGCTCGGCCGGGCTGGGGCCGCGGCGCAGCTTGGCCAGGCTGGCTTCGGCCTGCGCCAGGCTGGCCTGGGCCTGGGCCAGGCCAGCCTTGGCCTGGGCGATCTGGGCGCGGGCCGAGGCCAGTTGGGCCGCGGTGGCCGGCGCCGTGCTGATGCGATAGTTGGCGGCCGCGGTCTCGTAGTCGATGGTGGCCTGTTGCAGTTGCAGCGCTTGGGGCATCATGCCGACATTGGGCTGGCCGGCGATCTGGTCGTAGGCCGCCTGGGCCTGGTCCCGCACGACGCGGGCCCGCTCCAGGGTGGCGGCCGCGGCCTGCTTCTGGTCCTCGGTGGCGCCGGCCTGCAGGTTGCTGTAGGCCGCCTGCGCGCTGTCCAGCGCGGCCTGCGCGCTTTCGGCCGAGGCCTGCGCGCTGGCTACGGCCGCCTCGGCCGCGGCCAGGTCGGTCT
>JAJTXO010000594.1 GCA_021463315.1 Caldilineales bacterium
TGCATGATTCGTCGTCCCCACCACCCCACCAATCTACCAATCTACCATCCCACCAATCTACCAATCTACCATCCCACCAATCTACCACCCTACCACCCCACCAAATGCATACCACACCAGGACCCACAGCGCCTCCCCGCTCTCCGCACGCGCCGCCAGCCTTTCACCTGCTGGCAAAGCCTACCGGCGCGCTCTGCAACCTGGACTGCGCCTACTGCTTCTTTCTGGACAAAGAGGTCTTCTACCCCGGCAGCAACTTCCACATGAGCGAGGCGGTGCTGGAGCAGTACATTCGCCAGCTCATCGAGTCGCACCAGACCGACAGCGTCAACATCGCCTGGCAGGGGGGCGAGCCGACGCTGATGGGGCTGGACTTCTACCGGCGCACCATGGACCTGGTGGAGAAATACCGCCGGCCGGGCATGACCTTCCTGCACACCATGCAGACCAACGGCACGCTGCTGGACGACGACTGGGCGGCCTTTTTCAAGGAACATGAGTTCCTGATGGGCATCAGCATTGACGGCCCGCGGGCGCTGCACGACACCTACCGTGTGGACAAGGGAGGCAAGCCGACCTTCGACAAGGTGCTGCGCGGGCTGCGGCTCTTGCAGAAGCATGGCGTGGACTTCAACGTGCTGACCACCGTCAACCGGGTCAACGGCGACCACCCGCTGGAGGTCTACCGCTTTCTGCGCGACGAGGTGGGCACGACCTGGATGCAGTTCATCCCGGTGGTGGAGCGCATCAACGCCGATGGCCTGACGCTGATCCAGGAAGGGACCACCGTCTCCGATCGCTCGGTGCAGCCGGAGCAGTTTGGCCGCTTCCTGAACGCGATCTTCGACGAGTGGGTGCGCCGCGATGTGGGGACGATCTTCGTGCAGACCTTCGAGGCGGCGCTGAGCAACTGGCTGGGGCTGGCCAACTCCGGCATGTGCGTCTTCAACGCCACCTGCGGCACGGGGCTGGCCATCGAGCACAACGGCGATCTCTACTCGTGCGATCACTTCGTGGAGCCCAACTATCTGCTGGGCAACATCCAGAACACCCACATGATCGAGCTGGTGGCCTCGCCGCAGCAGATCCAGTTCGGCCTGGACAAGCGGGACGCGCTGCCGCGCTTCTGCCGGGAGTGCGACGTGCGCTTCGCCTGCCACGGCGAGTGTCCCAAGAACCGCTTCATTCTGACGCCCGACGGCGAGCCGGGGCTCAACTACCTGTGCGCCGGCTTCAAAGCCTTTTTCCACCACATCGACTTCCCCATGAAGCTGATGGCCGGGCTGCTGCGGCGGGGTCGCGAGGCGCAGGAGGTGATGCAGCTCCTCGAGCAAGCCTTCGCCGGCGTCCAGCGCAACGATCCCTGCCCCTGCGGCAGCGGTCGCAAGTTCAAGCAGTGTCATGGGGGAAATAGGTAGGTAGATTGGTAGATTGGTAGATTGGTACGCCGCTGCGGCGGTTCGGACCCTCGTAGCACTCTACCACTCCACCAATCTACCACTCAACCACTCTACCACTCCACCAATCTACCAATCTACCAATCTACCAATCTACCAACAAGGAACGTGTACCATGCCCAACGGCAAGCCCAACATCCTCATCATCTGGGGCGACGACATCGGCATCACCAACCTGAGCTGCTACAGCGACGGGTTGATGGGCTACCGCACGCCCAACATCGACCGCATCGCCAACGAGGGGATGCGCTTCACCGACTCCTACGGCCAGCAGAGCTGCACCGCCGGCCGCGCCGCCTTCCTGACCGGGCAGAACCCCTACCGCACTGGCCTGACCAAGGTGGGGATGCCTGGCGCCGATATCGGCCTGCAGGCGGAGGACGCCACCATCGCCGAGCTGCTCAAGCCGCTGGGCTATGCCACCGGCCAGTTCGGCAAGAACCACTTCGGCGACAAGAACAAGTACCTGCCCACCGCCCACGGCTTCGACGAGTTCTTCGGCAACCTGTATCACCTGAACGCGGAGGAAGAACCGGAGAACGTCGACTATCCGCCTGAGACGGACTTTCCCAACTTCAAGAAGATCTTCGGCCCGCGGGGCGTCATGCACACCTGGGCCACCGAGGAGGACGATCCCACCGAACACCCGCGCTGGGGCCGCGTCGGCAAGCAGCGCATCGAGGACACCGGCCCGCTGACCAAGCAGCGCATGCAGAGCTGCGACACCGAATTCCTGGCCGCGGCGCAGGATTTCATCCAGCGCGCCCATGCCGACGACCAACCCTTCTTCGTCTGGTTCAACACCACCTGGATGCACTTCCGCGTCCATCCGCCAGAGCATGTGCTGGGCCAGGCCGGGCGCTGGCAGTCCTTCTACCACGATGTGATGGTGGAGCACGACAAGCATGTGGGGCAAATGCTGGACCTGCTGGATGAGCTGGGCATCGCTGAGGACACCATCGTCATGTACTCCACCGACAACGGCCCGCACATGAACACCTGGCCCGACGGCGCGATGACCCCCTTCCGCAACGAGAAAAATTCCAACTGGGAGGGCGCCTTCCGCGTGCCGGAGCTGGTGCGCTGGCCCGGCAAGATCAAGGCGGGCACGGTTTCCAACGAGATCATCAGCCACACCGACTGGCTGCCCACCCTGCTGGCCGCGGCCGGCGAGCCGGAGATCAACGAGAAGCTGAAGCAGGGCCACCAGGCCGGCGACAAGCACTTCAAGGTACACATCGACGGCTACAACTTCCTGCCCTACTTCACAGGCCAGGCGGACAAGGGGCCGCGCCAGGGGATCATCTACTTCTCCGACGACGGCGACCTGGTGGGGCTGCGCTACGACAACTGGAAGTTCGTCTTCGCCGAACAGCGCGTCCAGGGCACGGTGATGATCTGGGCCGAGCCGTTCGTCTTCCTGCGCATCCCCAAGGTCTTCAACCTGCGCACCGACCCCTTTGAGCGCGCGGATATCACCTCCAACACCTACTGGGACTGGATGATCGACCGCGTCTATCTGACCTACGCCGCGCAGTACATCGTGCGTGAGTTTCTGAGCACCTTCCAGGAGTTCCCGCCGCGCATGAAGCCGGCCAGCTTCACCGTGGACGACGTGCTGAAGAAGATGGAGCAGAGCTTCGACTACTAGGACGCGTGGGCGTAGGTGATCCTACGGTTCGTAGTGGCGGCTTTGGTCGCTCCGTGGCTGCAGCAACTTGCTTTAGCCGCCGAGTGAACTCGGCGTCTGGCACAGCAAAGCATGCTAAAGCAAGCTGAATCGCGCAACGCTGAG
>JAJTXO010000595.1 GCA_021463315.1 Caldilineales bacterium
ACTTCCGAAGTCTGTGATAAGACTTCGGAAGTCTTCCCCACTATTGAGATGATACCATCATTGTACACAAAGAGCAGTCTGATGGCAAAGCGCATGGCACGCGCCCGCTTTCGCCATTTGTTGGAGTCATGGTATAATCTACCCCGTGCTGCTGTCAGCGCGCTTTCTCTTGCAGGTCAGGCCTCTTCACCTGACCTTTTACTTTTGAGCAAAGGTAGGTTTGTAGCGTGTTTCGACCGCTCGACTGGCTGTTGGGTCTCTTCTCGCTGGATATCGGCATCGACCTGGGCACAGCCAACACCCTGGTAAATGTCCGCGGCAGAGGCATCGTCATCAACGAGCCCTCCGTGGTGGCTATCGACAAAAACACCAAGAAAGTTCTCGCGATCGGCGCCGAAGCCAAGGAGATGGTGGGCCGCACCCCGGCCAACATCATCGCCATTCGTCCCCTGCGCGATGGCGTGATCTCCGACTTTGACATCACGGAGCAGATGCTCCATTACTTCATCCGCAAGGTCCATGACCGCATGGTGCTGCGGGTGCCACGGCCGCGGGTGGTAGTCGGCATTCCCAGCGGCGTGACCGAGGTCGAGAAACGCGCCGTCCACGATGCCGCGGTCAGCGCGGGCGCGCGCGAGGCCTTCCTGATCGAGGAGCCGATGGCCGCGGCCATCGGGGCTGGGCTGAAAGTCACCGAAGCCAAGGGCAGCATGATCGTGGACATCGGCGGCGGCACCACCGAGGTGGCAGTGATCGCGCTGGGCGGCATCGTCGTGGCGCGCTCGATCCGCGTCGCTGGCGACGAGATGGACGATGACATCATCCAATATGCCCGCCAAAAGTACAATCTGCTGATCGGCGAGCGCATGGCCGAGGAAGCCAAGATCCTGGCCGGTTCAGCCTATCCACTGGACCAGGAAATGACCGTCACACTGCGCGGCCGCAACCTGATCACCGGCCTGCCCGAGGCCATCGATGTCTCCAGCGTCGAGCTGCGCGAGGCGTTGGCCCCGTCGGTCAGCGTTATCGTCGAGTCGGTGCGCGACGCGGTGGACGAAACGCCGCCGGAGCTGATCTCCGACCTGATGCAGGACGGCGTGATGCTGGCCGGCGGCGGCGCCCTGCTGCGCGGCTTGGACACGCGGCTGTCGGCCGAGACCAAGATGAAGGTGCGCGTGGCCCAGGACCCGCTCACCTCCGTGGCCCACGGCGCGGAGGCGGTCTTGGAAGAGCTGCCCGTTTTGCGCAAGGTGTTGGCTTCGATGCAACGCGGCAGCACCATTCACTGATAACTGCCCATGCTGCAACGGCCCCGAACCAGGCGACGCATTCGCTGGTGGCCAATTGTCATTGTGCTGTTAGCGGCGACCGTAGTCCTCCTCAACACACGCCCCATCGATGCGCCGCGCGATTTCGTGGCGCGCCTGACGCTGCCGGTGCAGCGCCTGCTGCGCGACGCGGGCAATGAGCTGCGCAGCGCCACCGGCGCGGTAAGCGATACGGCGATGCTGCGCCAGCACAGCCAGGAACTGGAGCAGACCATCGCCCAGCTCACGGTGGAAAATCTGCGCCTGAAAGAGATCGAGGCGGAGAATGTGCGGCTGCGCAGCCTGCTGCAGTTTCGCGACGTCAACCCCAGCTACACCTACAAGGGCGGCCAAGTGGTTGGTCGCCTTGTCGCCAACGAACCCAGCAACCTCATCCATTCGATTCTGATCGACATCGGCAGCAACAACGGCATCGAATCGGGCATGCCGGTGGTCACCGAACGCGGCCTGGTGGGCCGGGTGACGGAGGTGTACAGCAACGCGGCGCGCGTGCTGTTGATCACCGACAGCAGCAGCAACGTCAACGCCATGCTGCAAAACACGCGGCTGCGTGGCATGCTGCGCGGTCGGACCAACCAGTTGCCGATCATGGACTATCTGCCGCAGGATCAATCGATCCTGGTAGGCGACATCGTGGTGACCTCGGGCGAAGGAGGCCGTTTCCCCGTCGGCATCCCGGTGGGCCAGGTCGTCGAGGTCGAACAAAACGATGTCGAGATGTTCCAGCAGGCTGTAGTGCGCACCACCGTCGATTTCGACACCCTGGAGACGGTGTTGGTGGTGACCAACTTCGTCTCACCGGTCGAGCAGCTCGGCGCGCCGCAGCCGACCTTGCAGCCATGATGCCTTACCTGCTGCTGCTGGCGCTGGGCCTGGCCGCGCTGGTGCAGGTCTCGCTGTTGCCCGCGTTCAGTGTAGCCGGTGTTTCTCCCAACCTGACTTTGATGCTCGTCACGGCGTGGGCAGTGCTGCGAGGCACGCGCGCCGCGATCATCTGGGCGTTGGTGGCCGGGCTGTGGCTGGATCTGCTGAGCGGCCAATGGTTTGGGGCCTACACGCTGGGCCTGGTCGCGGCCGCCTATCTGGCCGGATGGGCCAGCCAGACGGTCTACCGGCCCACCATTGGGCTGGCTGTGGCGCTGGGCGCCGCTGTGACCCTGGTTCAGACTGGCATTCAACTGGCGCTGCTGCTGCTGAGCGGTGGAACTATCTCGCTGCCTGACACGTTGTTGCGCTCAGTGACGCCCGAAATCATCTATAACTCGATTGTGATGCTTGCCGCCTATCCTGTGTTGTCGTGGATCAATCAGAAGACCGGGCAGGAGCGGCTGCCGTTGGAGTGATATTGTGTTAGCTCGACCGTTGCCGCCTTCGGGGCGGCTGGCAATTCTGCGTGGACTAGCCCTGATCGTCGGGGTCATCTTTGTCGCACAGCTAATTCGCATTCAGTTTGTACAGGGGCAGGGCCTGCGCGCGCGCGCGGATGAAAACCGTTTTCGCCTGTTGGAGGTCAAGGGCCAACGCGGCGTCATGTACGACCGCAACGGCGAGCTGCTGGTGCGCAATCGTCCCAGCTTCGACATCGTGGCCATTCCCTCCAATCTGCCCAGCGACGAGGCCGAGGCGCGCGCCGTGCTGGAGCGGCTGGAGGCCATCATCGCCCTGTCGGGGGTTGACCTGCCGGTACACAAGCCGGGCGCGCCCGCGGCTGGGGATGAGACCCTGCCTGGCGCCGGCCAGCAGGGCCTGCCGGAGTTTCGCGAACGCCTGAGCATCGACGAAGCGCTGGTCAAGATCGACGCTGCCATGCAGGGCGGCGCGTATCGACCGGTGGTGATCGCTGGCCGCGTCAGCGCGGAGCTGGCCTTCGCCGTCTCCGAAGAGAGCCACAACCTGCCCGGCATCGAGCTGGTTCACATG
>JAJTXO010000596.1 GCA_021463315.1 Caldilineales bacterium
GCCTCCCTGCACCTACCTCTATATCGACAAAAGCATGCAGGATCATGGCTTATTTCAGGCTATTGCGACGGTATTTGGCCGCCAGACGAGGCATCTCCGCCATCAAGCCGGCCGCTCGACCCGTTCAGCATGACACGCGCCGCCGCATGCGGGCCGACCAATCTACCAATCTACCACTCTACCACTCTACCAATCTACCAATCTACCAATCTACCCTTCCACCAACCGCCTCTTCTCCAAATCATACAACCCATAGGCCGCGGCCAGCACCTCGATGGGATGGCGGCAGGGCAGATGGGTGGCGGACTCGATGTGCCAGCGGCAGGTTTCGGAGGTGCAGGCAGTCATGGTCACCTGCGGCCCTTGCTGGTCCACCCAGGTGAACAGCTCTTCACCCACATCCATGGCGATCTGGAACTTCTCCTTCTTGTAGACGTAGGTGCCGGCGCCGCCGCAGCAGCGCGCGTGGCTCTCCCGCACCTCCAGGCCAGGGATCAGCGGCAGGATATCCATCACCGGCGAGCCGATGAAGTGGGCGCGGTACTGGCAGGGGGGATGGTAGGGCAACACCATCTCCAGCCGCTGGAAGTCGGTCTTCATCTGCCCCTGCTGGTGCAGATCGCGCAGCCATTCGAACATGTCCCACACCGCCAGCTTCAGCTCGTGCGCCTCGGGGGTGTGGATATCCAGCATGTCGGGCGCCTCTTCCTTCAGCGTCAGCGTGCAACTGGTGCTGGTGCCGACGATCTGATGGCCCTGGCGCGCATAGGGCGCCAGCCAGCCCAGGTTGCGGTGGTGATACTTCTCAGCCTCGGAGAACTCGCCGTTGTTGAGCAGCGGCAGACCGCAGCAGCCCTGCTCTGGCACGATCACCTCGAAGCCGTTGTGCTCGAAGACGGCCATCGCCGCCTTGCCCACGTAGGGCTCGTAGTACATGGTGGAGCAGCCGTGGTAGTAGACCACCTTGCGCTCCGACTTGAGCCGGCTGGCCGCGCTGCGCTTCAGCCAGGCCGCGAAGGTGCCCTCGGTGCTCCATTTGGGCATCTGCGCGCCCTTGGAGATGCCCATCACCCCCTCGGCGATGGAACGGGCCAGGCCGTTGCTCATGGCGAAGTTGGCCAGGCCAGGCGCGATCATGCCCAGCTTGCCCAGCATGTCGCTGCGGCCCAGCAGGCGATTGCGCAGCGGGATGCCATGTTCCTTGGCCATCTGTGCGCGCGCCCGGGCGTTCATCTCCGCGATGCGCACGCCGGTGGGGCAGACCTCGTTGCAGACCCGGCAGCCGGAGCAGTAGTCGGCTGAGTGGTCGGGCGAATGGGGCTGGCCGTTCTCGCGAAAGCGCTGCGCCTGCGGGCCGGTGTACTTAGGACCGTGGAACTTATCGGTCACCTCAGCCACCGGGCAATAGCTGGTGCAGATGTTGCACTTGATGCACTCGTCCAGCGTCGGCCCGACCGATTCCCAGGATGTAGTATGAATTGGCATAGCTGTTTTCTCCGTGTGGCTGCGCGCGGCAGCGCCGGGCGTCTAGGCACGCACCAGGGCGCGCACGATGGCCTGGCCCGCGGCCACGCCGGTGGCGATGGCGATCCCCTCCAGGCTGTGCTGCTGGATGGGATCGACGCTGGCCAGCGCGCCGCCCGCAGCCCACAGATTGCTGTAGAGCGCCTGGCCGGCCGCGTCCACGGGCTGCATCTGGCCATCCACCGCGATGCCGCCGCTGAACACCGGATGGCCGGCCGGGTCCATGAAGGCCGGCCGGAACCATTGATGGCGCTTCTGCGGGATGGTCAGCGGCAGGTCGAAGATCGTCTCCCAGATCCGGCCGGTGTGGTCGCTGTCGAAGCCGCCGCCCAGGATGCCGCCGGTGGCCAGCAGATAGCCGCGCGCCTGCCAGCGCAGCGGCCGGCTGCTGGTGGCCGTCTCGATCCACTGCACGCGGCCGGCCGCGCCGTTGGCCGGGATCGTCTGCGCGCCGATGGCCTCCATGCCGGCGTCCACCCGCACCCCTTGCTGCCACAGCCGGGCGCGCAGCGCCTTGAACAGCCGCATGCCCGGCACGCTGGGGGGCAGCGTGGGGATCTCGAAGATCGACGCGCCGGCAGCCGCTTGCAGCTCGGCGAAGGCGGCCGCGTGGTCATCGAGACCCAGAATGGCCGGCAGGCCGATGCGCTCGCCCGGCTTGACCAGCCGCTTGAGCTCGCTTCCCAGCTTCATGCGCCGCGACTTGTCGTCCAGCGCCTGGGCCAGATGCACGTTGTTGCGGTCGCCCTGCTCAGCCAGCAGGCTCAGCGGCAGGAAGGCCGCGCGGGCCGGCCGGCCCTGCTTGGCCAGGTTTTCGGCGATCAGCTCCGGGTAGAAATCGCGCAGCCCGTGGAAGCCGACGATCAGCATCGGCTCTGGCCGACTGGCGTCGCCGGCCACCTGGCCGCGCGGGGCCAGAAAGGCTGGCCGCAGCGCGCCCACGGCCGAGGGCAGCAGCAGATTGTCGCCCGCGGTGGCTGCGCCGGTGTAGGGCAGGCCAAGATCGTCAGCCAGCGCGGCGAATTCGTTCAGCGCGGCCTGCACCTGGTGCGCGCCCAGCAGCGCGTAGGGATGGTCCGGCTGGGCCGCGCTCAGCGCTTGAATCGCGTCCAGAGGCCGCGGCACGGGCTGGTTCATCTGCTCAGCGGTGTAGCCCATGACATCCACCGTGCCGGCTGCCCAATGCATGGAGCTCAGCCCTTTGGCGATAACCTGCACCCGCAGACCGGCCTGGCGAGCCGTCTGCGCGGCCATCAGCCCGCTCAGGCCCGCGCCGATGACAAGCAGATCGGTGGTCATGCCTGCACCTCCTTTTCATCTCCCTGGGATGGTTCCTCGTTGGGCGTGGTGTCGAAATGATAGAAATCGGTGACAGGGCTGGCCAGTTGGCCGTCCGGCAGATGGTCGGCGTTCATCACGCCCATATAGATCAGCTCGTCCAGCCGCTCCTGTTTGAGCTGCCGGCCCCACAGGATCGGCACAACCCCCTTCCAGCGCTCTTGCAGGAAGTCACGCAGCAACAGATTCGGGCTGAACAACGGCGGCATCACTTGTTGCTGTGGCCGGTCTCCGACCGAGCCACCCCCTCGCTCTGGCCGGTCTCCGACCGAGCCACCACCTTGCTGCTGTGGCCGGTCTCCGACCGAGCCACCACCTTGCTGCTGTGGCCGGTCTCCGACCGAGCCACCACCTCGCTGTGGCCGGTCTCCG
>JAJTXO010000597.1 GCA_021463315.1 Caldilineales bacterium
GCCGAAGTCGGGCGCGCCGATCAGGATAGCCATGTTGCCGAAGGGATGCTTGTTCTCGTACATCAACTGATGCGAGTAGGGCAGCTCGTCCCAGGTGAAGGCGCGCGACATGCAGGGATCCGCCTTGCCGGCCAACACCAGGTCGTTGAAACCCTTGGCCTGCTGATCGTTGGCGAAATGGGAGCCTTGCAGCCGCTTCTGACGCATCCACAGGTAGCGCAGGTCCACGGTGGCGTTGTAGCCGGTGGTGCCGGCGCAGATCACCACCGCGCCGCCGGTGTCGCAGACGAAGATCGAGGTGGGGATGGTGGTCTCGCCGGGATGCTCGAAGACGATGCGGGGGCTTTTGCGCTCGCCCAGCACATCCCAGATCGCCTTGCCGAAGCCGCGCACCCCCTTGAGCCACTGGTTGTAGCCCACGGTGTCCTTCCAATGGGGCAGCATGCCCCAATGGTCGAAATTCTTGCGGTTGATGCAGCCCACCGCGCCCAGGTTCTTGCAGTAGTCGAACTTGTCGTCTTCGCTGACCACGGCGATGGCCTTGCCGCCGGCCGCCTTGACGATCTGGATGGCCATGGAACCCAGCCCGCCGGCGCCGCCCCAGATCAGCACGATGTCGTCCTGGCGCAGGGCATGCTCGGCCCAGCCGTAGAGCATGCGATAGGCCGTGGCGCCCACCAGCATGTAGGCCGCGGCCTGTTCCCAGGTCAGATGCTGCGGCCGCGGCAGGCATTGATGCGCCTGCACTCGGGTGAACTGGGCGAAGCTGCCCCAGTTGGTCTCGTAGCCCCAGATGCGGAAGGTGTTGCTGTACATCGGGTCTTCGCCCGCCTGGACCCAGGGATCGTCGCGGCTCCAGGTGCCGCAGTGGATCACCACCTCGTCGCCGACCTGGAGGGTGGTCACATCCTTGCCCACCTTGTAGACGATGCCGCTGGCGTCACTGCCGCCGATGTGGAAGCGCTCCGGCTCGCCGGCCTTGTTGCGCGCGCCGATCACATCCACCGGGATGCCCAGGCCAGCCCAGACGTTGTTGTAGTTGACGCCCGCGGCCATCACATAGACCAACACCTCGTCGTCGGCCGGCTCGGGCGTGTCGATCACCTCCACCTGCCAGGCCTTGGTCGGCTCGCCGAAGCGCTCTGGCCGCACCAGCCAGGCATGCATCTTGGGCGGCACGTAGCCCAGCGGCGGCTGCTCGCCGACCGGATAAAGCTCTTTGAGTTCACTCACGGTTGATGCCTCCTTGCATGTATTGGTTTGTCAGAACAGAAAAGGTATCATCTCAATGGATTGGGGAAGACTTCCGAAGTCTTATGGACTGTGAGCTCGTTTTGAACAAACCTGCGCAGACTTCGGAAGTCTCGACCCCGGTTTTTTGAGAAGATACCAGAAAAGGGAGAAAAGCGAGAGCAGGCAATGGGGGCCGCCAATCGGCCGCGGCGCGGCCAGTCGCGCCGCGGCCGATTGGCCGGAGCGCGGCGGCGAAGCAAGCGGGCGGGTGACTTCATGGCCCTTCGATGCATGGCGCTGGCTGCCCTTGAGTTCAACAGCGACCGCAGCTGCTCGGCTGGCTGGGTCGAGATCCGCAGGAAAAGCGGGGCTCTCTGCACCCAGCCTGGGCAGCTACAGGCGAACGTTTGAAGCCTTTTTGTATGACGCATTGTGTCATAAAGCGACGCATTTGGCAAGTTTGGCATCCTGGTGAACGGCTTTGACACACTGCGTCATATGGCATATACTGGCGCGGGAGGGGATCGGCGATTACACTTGAATGATCGGTAGGCGTCTCGCCGGGTCTGATGCGAGTCGGTCGCCGGAGTCGGGCGGGACGCCCTTGAGATCGGTGATTACACTTGAATGATCGGCAGGCGTCTCGCCGGGTCTGATGCGAGTCGGTCGCTGGAGCCGGGCGGGACGCCCTTGAGATCGGTGATTACACTTGAATGATCGGCAGGCTCTGGCTGCTTCTGGCCCTTGTATCTCCCCTGGAGGCAACGATGCGTCCTATCTACATCCTCGGTGTTGGTCAGACTCCCGTTAGCAAGGAAAGCGATTTGTCGATCCGCCAGTTGGCGGCAGCAGCGGTGCGGGCTGCTTTGGCGGACGCTGGCATCGAACGGGTCGATGCGCTCTACCTGGGCAACATGCTCTCAGGCATCCTCAGCCAGCAGCAGCATCTGGGCGCGCTGGTGGCCGACGCGGCTGGGCTGCGCGGGGTCGAGGCGGCTACGGCTGAGGCCGCGTGCAGCTCCGGCGCGGCGGCCATGCGCTGGGGGGTGATGGCCATCGCCAGCGGCCTGCACGATGTAGTGGTGGTGGCCGGGGTGGAGAAGATGACCCACACCGACCGCTACGCCACCACCCGCGCCCTGGCCACGGCCAGCGACTGGGACAGCGAGGGCGCCAAGGGCTACAACTTCGTCAGCCTGAACGCGGCGCTGATGCAGGAATACATCCAACGCTACCGCGTCAACCGTTCCCTTTTTGCGCCCTTTGCCATCAATGCCCACAAGAACGCCCTGGCCAATCCCCACGCACTCTTTCACAAAGAGATCGACGCTCTAATCTACGAGCAGTCGAAGATGGTGCATGATCCCGTGCGGCTGTACGACGCCTCCCCCATCTGCAACGGCGCGGCCGCGCTGGTGCTGGCCGCGGGCGACGCGGTGGGCAGGGCCGCGGCTGGCCGGCCCGCGGTGCGGGTCATCGCCTCGGCCGGCGCCACCGACAGCGTGGGCATCGCCGATCGCCGCGACCGGCTGACCCTGGACGGGGTGATGTTCTCCAGCCGCCGCGCCTATGTCCAGGCCGAGATCGGCCCCGCGGACGTGGACATCTTCGAGCTACACGACGCCTACACCATCATGTCGGTGCTGTCGCTGGAGGCGGCCGGCTTTGCCCGGCCCGGCGAAGGGCTGTGGCTGGGGCTGAACGGCGCGATCGGCCTGCAGGGCCGGCTGCCCATCTCCACCATGGGTGGCCTCAAGGCGCGCGGCCATCCCGTGGGCGCCACCGGAGTCTACCAACTGGCCGAGCTCTACCTGCAACTGACCGGGCAGGCCGGCCCCAATCAGATCCCCAACGCCCGCACCGCCATGGCCCAAAACATCGGCGGCACAGGCGCAACGGTGTTGACGCATATCCTGCGGCGCGAGGAGTGAGGGGGGGAGTGGGGGCTGGGGGCTGGGGACTGGGGCGTGGGGAGTGGGGAGTGGGGAGTGGGGAAT
>JAJTXO010000598.1 GCA_021463315.1 Caldilineales bacterium
AACGTCGCGCACTTCCTCCAGGTCGGCCTCCGTGGCCAGACCCAGCATGCGCGAGACGTCCGCCCAATCCTGCGAACGCATGGCCGTGAGCTTCATCAACACCAGATAGGGCAGCCCGAGTACGGGTAGATCCGCTCTGGTCATTTGTCGATATTGCGGCCTGCCATGCTCGCGCAGAACCGCGCAACAGCAGGCGAAGCCGGCGTTGTTGGCCAGGAAAAACGGGAAGTGGCTGGCGTCCCCGAGCTGGCAGCCCAGACTTCAGCCCCCTGCGATCATCTTCGACTCGCGCAGCCGCGTCGACAGCAGCGCGCCCACCACCATCAGCCCGATCAGCACCATCAGCGCCGGGGTCATGGAGCCGGTGGCGGGGTCTTTGAACGCGTCCATGGCCAGGATGAAGAGGATGCCCGACACCTGGCCGATCATCAGCAGCAGGCCGTTGGTGGTTCCCTCGGGCGCGGGATAGGCTATCTCGGCGCCGTACTGGAAGCCGATGGGCCCGGCAGCCAGCAGGAAGAAGCCCATGATGGCGGCGCCGACCAGCAGCCAGCCATACTGGCCGGCGAAGGTGATGCCAGCCAGCCCCACGGTCGAGGCTGCCAGCGCCAGCACGATGAAGGGAACGCGCCGCCGGTAGCGGTCGGAGAGCGCAGGCAGGATCAGCGCGCCCAGCACGCCGCCGCCCACCAGCAGCGCACCCACCAGCCCCGCCTGCGTGATGCTGAAGCCGCGCGGTCGCACGATGTCCTCGATCCAGGTCACCACGCCGTTGAACACCCCCAAGCCGATGAAGAAGATCAGCAGGGTGAGCAAGAAATCGCGCTGGCGCAGGGCTAGTTTGAGGCCATCGAAGACCAGCGCCCGCTCCTCTGTTCCGGCCGCCGAAGCCGGGGTGGGTGGCCGTTCTTTGGCCAGCGTCAGAAAGACCAACGATCCAACCACAGCCAGCAGGCCGTAGATCGTCAGCACCGTGGGGATGCTGGTGGCCAGCACCAGAAAAGGGGTCAGCGCCAGCGCGGTCACCTGGCCGGCGTACATGGACAGGGTGCCCAGGCCAGAGGCCGTCGCCCGTTCGCCCGGCGGAAACCAGCGAGCCGCCACCGTGGTGATCGCGTTGAGCAGAAAGGGCTGCGCGACGGCGATGCCGATCTGCGCGGCCAGCACCGTGCCGTAGCTTTCGCCGCCCAGGCCGCGCAACAGGCCGAAGACGCCGGTCAGCACGGCCCCGATCCCCACCCCCACCCGCAGGCCCCAGGTGTCGATGATCCACGAGGCGGGGATCGAGACGAAGATGTAGACCACCATGAAGCTCAGCGCCAGCGCGGCGATGGCCAGGTCGGACACGCCGTAGAACGCCGCGGCCGGCCCGGTGATCGACGCAAAGGTGATCCACAGGATCTGGTTGACGAAGATCACGGCCATAAAGGCCAGCAGCACGACCCAGCGATAGGGATAAGCGCGAATGGTGGTTGTCATGGGGAGTGGGGGCTGGGGGGTGGGGAGTGGGGAATGGGGACTGGGGACTGGGGGCTGGGGACTGGGGACTGGGGACTGGGTGACCGATCACCAATTCACCATTCACCAATTCACCAATTCACCAATTCACCATTCACCAATTCACCAATTCACCGATCACCGATCACCGATCACCGGCATACGCGGCCAGCAGGTCGGTTAGCAGTCGGGCGCCGAAGCCGCTGGCGCCGCGGGCGGCGAAGGGGCTGTTCTCCTCCTGCCAGGCGGTGCCTGCGATGTCCAGGTGGGCCCAGGGCTGCTCGCCCGCGAACTCGCGCAGGAAGATGGCCGCGGAGATCGCGCCGCCCATGCGGCCGCCGGTGTGCTTCATGTCGGCCGCGTCGGTGTCCAGCAGCTTGCGATACGGCTTCCACAGCGGCATCGGCCACAGGATCTCGCCCGTCTCCTGGCTGGCCTGCATCAGCCGGCCGCGCAGCGTCTCGTCGTCGCAGAACAGGCCAGCCAGGTCCGGCCCCAGCGCGATGACCATGGCGCCGGTCAGGGTGGCGATGTCCACCATCGCGTCGGGCTGGTAGCGCGCGGCGTAGCACATGGCGTCGGCCAGCACCTGGCGCCCCTCGGCGTCGGTGCTGATGATCTCCACCGTCTTGCCGTTCATCACCGTCACCACGTCGCTGGGCTTGATCGCGTCGCCGCCCGGCATGTTCTCGGTGGAGGGGATCAGGCCGACCGCATGCACCGGCAGGTTGAGGCCGGCCGCAGCCACCAGCGCCGCGGCCGTGGCCGCGCCGCCGCCCATGTCGCTCTTCATCTTCCACATGTTCTCGGATGGCTTGATGCTGATGCCGCCGGTGTCGAAGGTGATGGCCTTGCCCACCAGCACCACCGTGGGCAGGCTGGCCAGGTCATGGCCCTGGGGGATGTGCTCCAAGACCATGAACTGCGCCTCTTCGTCGCTGCCGCGCGCGATGCCCAGGAGCGAACCCATGCCCAGCTCGGCCATCTCGGCTTCGCCCAGCACCTGCGCCTTGAGTCCCACTGCCTCGGCCCGTTCGACCACGCGGCGCGCCATCTCCCTGGGGGTCAAATAGTTGGGCGGCTCGTTGACCAGATCGCGCGCCCAGTTGGCGGCCTCGCCCACGATCTGGCCCGCGGCCACGCCCTGTCGCATGGCTTCGAGCTTGTCGGCATCGGCCTCCAGCACCACCACCTCGGCCAGCGCTGGCTTGCCGTTGTCGCTGTCGTTTTGTTTGCGGGCGCGGTAGCGGTAGTTGCCCAGCAGCGTGCCTTCGGCCAGCGCCTGCGCGGCGTCGGCGACGCTCAAGCCGCCCTGGCCCGCGCCGTGGACGATGGTGGCCAGTCGGGTCGCGCCCAGCTCGCGCGCCTTCTTGGCGGCCGCGGCCGCGGCCTTGCGCGCCTGGGCCACGTTGAACTCAGCCGGCTTGCCCAGACCGGTGATCAGCACCCGCTGGGCCGGCAGCGCGCCGTTGCTGGGATAGAGCATCTGGGTCTCACCCAGCTTGCCCTTGAAGTCGCCGGCCGCGATGATTTGGCTGACCAGGCCGCCCAGCGCCTGATCGATCGCCTTCAGCGCGCCGCTGGGCTCGGTCGCGCCCTCGAACAGATTGACGACCAACAGATCGGTCGTTTCGTCCTGAACAGCGCCTTGTTTGACTTGAAATTGCATGGTGTCCTCTTGGTGGATTGGTAGATTGGTAGATTGGTAGATTGGTGGATTGGTAGATTGGTA
>JAJTXO010000599.1 GCA_021463315.1 Caldilineales bacterium
CGATGGCCTCGGCGGCGGGGTTGGTCGGCATGATCTCCGGCCGCACGATGGCCTCGGCCGCTGCGCCCTGCCACTCCACCTCGACGGCAAAGGGGCGACCATTGACGACGACCTGCAACGGCGACCGGCCGATATCGTCTACCTCAACCTGATAGGTTTTGTCTAAAATCCGCACGCGAAAACTGCGCATAGAAGCACCACTTCCTTAGAAACGTATCATCTCAAAAAACCGGGTCCGAGACTTCCGAAGTCTGTCCATAGGACTTCGGAAGTCTCCCCAACTATCGAGATGTTAGTTGGAAACTGTTTGAAAAGTCATTGTTGCCCTCAGTCCTGGTCGCGACCGCGCGGCGGTTGCCAGGAGGTCAATTGCCGGCCGTAGCCCACGGCAGCCCAGCGGGTGAGCACAGGAGGCTGACGCCGGCGCAGGCCCGCTTCCACCTCCTGCTCGGCGCGCAGCATGGCCAGCACCGCGGCCACCGCCGCCATCTCATCGACGGCAGGGGGCAGCGCGGCCTCGTCGGTCTGAAGCTCTGCCAGCACCGTGAGGTCTTCCTCGGTCTCGCGCAGGCGGACCGGCATCCGCAGCCGTCCCAGCCCGGCGATCAGCGCCCACAGGCCGGCCAGCGCGGCAAACACCAGCCCCATGCCGATGGCCGAGATCATCAGCCCTTGCGCAAACGTCTCGCTCATATCAATCTGCTTTCCTGTGCTGACTTGAAAATAGCCGCTCGGGCCGGTCTCCGACCGAGCCCGCTCGTTTTCATCAATGGTTGTGCGCCAAGCGCATGGGCGTCTAATCAGTCATCCGGTGCGCGCCCGTTGGTTGAGTAGGCCGCCGTATCGAAACCAGGGGGGCCGCCGTATCGAAACCAGGGGGGCCGCCGTATCGAAACCAGGGAGGCCGCCGTATCGAAACCAGGGGGGCCGCACCCGACGGCGGCACGTCATACCGGCATCAGGCCATGCTTTTTGGCCGGATTGCTGGATACCTTGCCGCGCAGGGTGTCCAGTGCGGCGATCAGCCGGGCGCGGGTCTCGCGCGGCTCGATCACCTCGTCGATCTGGCCCATGTCCGCGGCTACGTAGGGCGACATGAAGGTTTTTTGGTACTGGGCGACGATTTCAGCCCGCAGCGCGCCAGGGTCCGCAGCCTGGCTCAGCTCGCGACGATAGAGGATGTTGACGGCGCCGTCCGGGCCCATGACCGCGATCTGGGCGGTGGGCCAGGCGAAGGCCAGGTCAGAACGCATCTGCTTGCTGCTCATGGCGATGTAGGCGCCGCCGATGGCTTTGCGAATGACGATGCTGATCTTAGGCACCGTGGCTTCACAGTAGGCGTAGATCACCTTGGCGCCGTGGCGGATGATGCCGTGGTGTTCCTGTTCCACCCCAGGCAAATAGCCGGGACAGTCGACGAAGGTGACGATGGGGATGTTGTAGGCGTCGCAGATGCGCACGAAGCGGGCGATCTTGTCGCTGCTGTCGATGTCCAGCACGCCGGCCAGGTAGGCGGGCTGGTTGGCCACGAAACCGGTGACGTAGCCATCCATCCGGCCGAAGCCGACGATGGCGTTGCGCGCGAAGTAGGGCTGGATCTCGAAGAAGCTGTCGCGGTCGACGACGCGGTCGATCACCCCATGCATGTCGTAGGGCTCGGTGTCGTCGCTGGGCGCCAGGTAGTTGAGGGCGTCGTCCATGCGCAGCGGATCGTCGTAGGGATCGGTGCGGCGTGGATCCTCGGCGTTGTTGAGGGGCAGGTAGCTGAGCAGTTGCTTGACCTGCAGGAAGGCCTGCTGCTCGGTGTCGGCCAAGAGATGGGCCACCCCGCTCTTGGCGTTGTGGACCAGCGTGCCGCCCAGGTCGCGGAAGGTGACATCTTCGCCGGTGACGGTCTTGATCACGTCGGGGCCGGTGATGAACATCTGGCCGATCTTGCGCACCATCACCACGAAGTCCATCAGCGCGGGGGAGTAGACCGCGCCGCCCGCGCTGGGCCCCAGGATGACGGCGATCTGCGGCACGACGCCGGAGGCCATGACGTTGCGGGTGAACAGTTCGCCATAGGCTGCCAGGCTGCGCACTCCCTCCTGGATGCGTGCGCCGCCAGAGTCGATCAAGGCGATGATGGGGAGGCCGCTGTCCACGGCGATGTCCATGATGCGGCAGATCTTATGCGACTGCACCTGGGAGAAGGAGCCGCCCAGCACGGTGAAGTCCTGGGCATAGATGGCCACCTTGCGGCCGAGAATCTTGCCAAAGCCCGCCACCAGGCCGTCGCCCGGATACTTTTTATCCGCCATGCCGAAATCGCTGATGTCGTGGACGGCCAGGGCGCCGATCTCCTGGAAGGTGCCTGCGTCCAGCAGCGCGGCCAGGCGTTCGCGCGCGGTCAGCTTGCCTTTGGCATGTTGGGCGTCGACGCGTTCCTGGCCGCCGGCGGCCATGGCGCGGGCCCGCATATCGCGCAGCTCGACCAGTTCTGTCGGATTGTGGTTCATCGTCAATCGTAGTCGCTTTCTTTGCCCGAAAAGGGGCCTTGTGTTATAATCTCGCCTCGTGGAGAGGTCGCATAGTTCGGTTGAGTGCGCGCGTCTCGAAAACGCGTAGGGCTAATCACCCTCGAGGGTTCAAATCCCTCCCTCTCCGCCACATCGTCCCAAGGCCCTGCCGGCTGGCGGGGCCTTGGCGATTCTATGGCTGGGAGGGACAGGCAACGCGCTTGCCAGTATAGTCGATATGGCCGCGTCGCGCTATGATCCAGGTCATATTGGCCTTGCCTTTGCCCTGGGCGAATCCAATCGCTGGCCCCGTCTTCCCGCGCAAGCTCGCAAGACACCTGCAGCGATCCTGGACCCTGGATCGTCGCTTCGAGGGACGCGAACGCCCGCGCGGCTTTGTCATCCGTGATCCGGTCACGTTTTGACCGGCAGGACGCCAGATGGTATAATGCCAGCGTTCGTGGAGAGGTCGCATAGTCCGGTCTAGTGCGCGCGCCTGGAGAGCGCGTATCCCTCCGGGGATCGAGGGTTCAAATCCCTCCCTCTCCGCCAGTGGTCAGAGAGTCGGCGTTGGTGACGCCGGCTTTTTGATTCTGACAGGGTGACGGGGTGACAAGGTGACAAGGTGACAGGGTGACAGGGTGACAGGGTGACAAGGTGACAGGGTGACAGGGTGACAGGGTGACAAGGTGACAAGGTGACAAGGTGACAAGGTGACAGGGT
>JAJTXO010000006.1 GCA_021463315.1 Caldilineales bacterium
CAACATGTCCGCAGGAGATGCTTCGCCGCAGACGGCTCAGCATGACATAGAAACTTGTGTACGTCATGCTGAGGTCCGCGGAAGCATCCCGCAACATGTCCGCAGGAGATGCTTCGCCGCAGACGGCTCAGCATGACATAGAAACTTGTGTACGTCATGCTGAGGTCCGCCGAAGCATCCCGCAACATGTCCGCAGGAGATGCTTCGCAGCAGACGGCTCAGCATGACATAATCACTGAAATTCCTGAGTAGGCTCGGCGAAGCATCCCGATCTCGATGCGAAGGGGGATGCTTCGGCGGCCTCAGCATGACACGCCGCAGATTTCGGGCCTACAGAGTACTGAGACCCGGCAAAGCAGCATCCCGACGTGGCAGTTCACAGGCAGGAATGCGTCATGACCCAATTCGACTTTCTGCGAGACGAGGACGCCGGCGCGCTGATCGCTCGCCTGGCCACGGACGTCGCCCAGATCATGGCGCCCGAGGAGGCCGATCTGGCCGATCTGGTCGCCGAGGAGTACCTGGATCAGGTGCGCGCGGCCGGCGCTTTACTCTATCCAGGCAAGACGCGCGATCTGAGCCTGGGCATCGGCGAGGCGGATCTATGGCTGTTGGTGGCATTGCCAGTGCTCACCGGCTGTGTCGCCAATATGATGGCCGTATTTGGCGTCTGGACGGTGCATAACATCCGGGAGAAACTGGCGCACCGCGAGGCGATGGACGCATCAACCAGCGCCTTGCAGCCAGATCAGGTGCGTCAGATGTTGGACCCACAGGCGCGCCTGGCCGGCATGAGCGACGCCCAAATCGAGCAGTTGGCCGCGCTGGTGTCCACCAGCCTGATGGCGGCGCTGCTGGCTGGCCAGTCGGGAGGCGTATGATGAGCCAGCCAGCCGGGGAGCAGCCGGCCCCTGGAGAACCGCCCAAGCTCAACGTGCTGGCCCTGCCCAGTTACACGGCGATTCTCTTCGGCCTGATTGCCCTGGTGGTGTTAGGGGCGGTCTTTGCCAGCGTTTTGCCCGGCTCGCAGATGTGGTGGCCGCCCATTGTGCTAGGCTTCACCCTGCTGTCGCTGCGCGATTACCTGCGCCGTCCTCGCACCTCGTTGCGGCGCTACGGCTTGACGCCCGTTGACCGCGCTTTGGCTGACGAAGGGCAAGTGAACGCACAACTCCAGCCAGCCATCGAAAGCATTCAGCGCGAGTTGGCTGATCTGGCCGGAGACAGCCCGGCGCCGTCGATCGCGGTTCGCTCGCAGCCCCTGGGAATCCATACCTTTGGCACAGGTCGCCAGTGCTACGTCGGAGTCGGCGAGAATGCAGCGGTTCAATTGGCCAGCGCGTTGTACAAGCCTACCAAAGCCCACGCAGCGCGCGCGATTTTGGCCCACGAGCTGGCCCACTTTCTCAACCGCGACATCACGATGATGGGGCTCTCCTACAGCCTGCTCAAGATGATGATCCTGGTCATGCTGGCCAATCTTTGGATCAGCTTCGGCCTTTCGCTGTTCATCATCGACGTCAGCGCCGAGGTGCTGCAGCCGGCGTTCTGGGATCAGATGGAGCAGTTCTGGGCCGGCCTGCTGCCTGGCCTGCCGGCGCCAGACCTGGGCTGGGTGCTGCCGTGGCTGGAGCAGAAGAACCCGGCGGTCTTTGCGCGCCTGGCTGACCCGGGGCAAGGTGCGTCGATCTGGACGACCTACTTCCTCTTTCAGGTGTCGGCTTACCTGCCCTTCATCATGAGCGGCATGGTGCTGTTCGGCTTGTTCTGGCGGCGTCTGCTGCGCGTGCGTGAGCTGTACGCCGATGCGCGCGCCGCTGCATCGATGGGCAGCGAAAAGGCAGTGAGAGAAGGCATGGCCTTGCACGCCACGTGGAGCAGGCTGAACAAGAAAGCGCCCAATTTGGCTCATCCAGCAGTTCAACTTCTCCGAGAAGTTGAACTGCTTCGCTCTCACCGCGGTTTGAACACACTCAAATCGATCTACCGGGAGCGCGTGGCGCCGCACTTTGCCAATCATCCTGACTATGATTTGCGCAAGGGCTGTCTGGTCGCTCCGCAGAAGGTGTTCGGCGCGTGGCGTTCGATGGCAGTGTCCGTTGGCCTGGCGGTGTTGATGCTGGAACTGGTCTTGCGCGGCGCCTTGACCGCCGGCCTGATCTACCAGCCGGGCGCCCACCTGGCCTTCGCGGCCGGATTTGTGGTTTTCAGCCTGTGGTTGTTGCCGCAGTGGTGCCTCGGCAGTCGGCGTGATGGCCATCTGAAGCAAGCAGTGTTGGGTCTGGTCCTGCTGTACACGGCCATCAAGCTGGCGCCCTACCTGCTGGACCTGGGGGCTGTGCTGTTGGTTCAGGCCACCAACGCCGAGGGCTGGGGCGTGGTGATCGATCTGTGGATCTACGCCCTGGCCGGCGTCGCCGGCGACGACTTGCCGCGCTTGATGGGGGTCGAGGTCAGTTGGGCGCAGTTCATGCTCTGGCACATCCTGACGCCGCTGGCCTACTTCGCTGTGGTCATGCCAACCGCGCTGCTGGGTTTCCTCTGGCTCGACGGCGCGCTGAAGCGGCGCATCTTGACCTGGTATGGCCTGGGGAGCCGGGTGCGGCGGGCCTGGCTCGTCGAGACCCTGGTGCTGCTGGCCGTCCTGTTGCTGGTGATTGTTCCGCTGACCAGCCGCATCTTCTTCCCGTGGGTCTACGAAGCGCTTACGCCCCTGGCTATGGCCGGCCTCGGCGCAGGCTTAGCTCTGCTAGCTGTGGGCGCCGTTGCCTTCCTGTTGGCCAGCCGCCGCTGGGCCGGGCGCTGTAGCTGCGGCGCACCGGTGGCCGGCGATTTCGATCTGGGCGCCACGTGCCCGAGCTGCGGCGCCCAGCTCCACAAATGGCTGATAGCCTCCTACTGATGAACCCTCAGCACCGAAGACGCCTCGTATTCGTCGGCACGATCCTGTTGTGGGGCGGCTTTTTGCTGTGCAATCTGCTGCTGATCGCGTCCATGAACGCAGCACTTGATCTGTTGGGCGTCTTGTTGTTGTTATTCGTGTTCCTGGGCGAGTTCGTGCTGTTGCTGCGCCACGCCAAGCTGGTTGCCCAATGGCGCAGCGTGCTGGCCTTCTGGGCAATCTACAGCCTGGCGCGGATCGCCGCCTTCGGTCTCAACGACTCCGGGCAGGGCACGGCTGCCGCCATCGCCATGCTCGGCGCAGTGTACACGATGTTCGCCGGCTGGTTCGCGATTGTCGCCCTGGCTATACGCCGTGATGTCAGCGTGGTCTATCTGGGCATCGCCCTGCTCGCCGGTCCCATCCTGCTGCGTGCGCAGGTCATGGCCGCAGGTGGTGTGATGGCCTGGCTGACTGCCGGGCGGGGGGCTGGCGCGGCCGCCATCGAGCCCTTCAGCGTCATGGAGCCGGTGATCATGGCGCTCTCCTGCATGATCACGATGGCCTTGCTGACCTTCCTGCCGCACTTGCTGGTGCTGTTGTGGCGCGAGTGGCGCGGTGTGGCGGCCCCTGTCTCGCAGCCCGTCGACGACCCCGGCAGCGCTGCCCCTGCCATTGGTTCGCCAGGCATGGCGCCATGAGCAGACCGAACCGGCCTCATTACCGTGGTTCTGGCCAGGCTGCGCGTTTGCCGTGGCTTCTGATCGTGGGCGCTGTGTTGTTGCTTGCAGCAGGGCTTGCATTGGGATGGCTGGTGTTTGGCCGGGGGCAGGATCGACCGCTGCTTGAACCGGCGACTCCGCGCTTGACGACGACGCCAGCCGTGGCTGAGCTGCCTTCGATCCAACTGACGCAGACACAAGCTGCTGTGACCACGACCGCCCCCACGGACACGCCCGCGGAGACTGCCAGCGCGCCGGCTGCCCCAGCAACCCTGGCCGCGTCTTCGGCTTTCCTCCCTCCCGGACTTGACAATCTGCAGGCCCAGGCCCTCGATCTGATCAACCAAAGCCGCGCCGAAGCTGGTCTCACACCTGTGGCCTGGGACCCCGCTGCTGCCGCCGTGGCCCAGGCGCACGCCGAGGACATGCTGGCCGGCCCGTTTTTCAGCCACTGGAACCAGGCCGGCTATGGCCCTGAACACCGCGCGGCGCTGATGGCCGGTATGACCGATGCCTTCTTCGAGAACATTCACATGACCCGACGACGCACCAGCGACGATCAGCCGGCACCCATCGTGGATTGGCCGCAGCGCATTCTGGATGCTCACCTGGGCCTGATGGACAGCCCCGGCCATCGCCGCAACATCATGAATCCTGCCCACACCCACGTAGGCGTCGGCATCGCCTATCGCGCGGAGATCGGCGAGCTGCGCCTGGTGCAGGAATTCGTCAACCGCTACGTGGAACTGGATCCGCTGCCGGCCGAGCTACCCATCGGGGCCGAGGTGGCGATCAGCGGCCGGCTGCTGAACGGCGCCAGCGATCCGCTGGTCAACCTGGCCTACGAGCCGTTTCCGCAGCCCATGTCTCTGGAGCAGTTGAACGAGACCGGCAGCTACACGCCGGCCGCCCAGTTCTACAGCGCGCCGCGCACCATCGTCGACGGCGACCGCTTCCACTCACGCGCTATCGTGGACTTCGATGACCAGTCGGGTCTTTACCATCTCTGGATCTTTGTGACAGTTCAGGGCGAGCAAGTCATGGCTGCGGCTCCGATCATCGTCGTGCGCTAAGCCAATCTCCTCCATACCTTCTCTGAAGCTGTAGTGTCTGTGGCGATCTGTCATGGCTGCCGCCCATGTTTTGATGACAAGGACAGAACGTATTCTTTGCAGTTGTGTATGTTCCATGCTATATTAATGGCTGGATATTGATATTATGAGCACACGGAATGTACGAACTCTGAGCAGCCAGGAGACCCGTCTGCTCAACGCGCTCAGCGCGGCCGGCAAGACTGTCTTTAACGTGGAGGACGCCCAGGCGGCGGCCAACGGCCAGAGCGCCAACCTGCCGCGCTTGCTCTCCGGCTTGACGCGCAAGCGCTGGCTGTTGCGTCTGGAGCGCGGCAAATATCTGATCCTGCCCCTGTCGGCCGGCATGGAGGGCCTGTACACGGCGCACGAGTTCGTGCTGGCCAGCCGCCTGGTCGAGCCGTATGCCATCGGCTACTGGTCTGCGCTGCACTACCACGGCTTCACTGAGCAGTTGCCCCACTCAGTAACGGTCATCAGCCCCGTGCGACGGCGGGATGTGGCGATCGAGGAGCTGGGTTTTCGCTGCCAGTTCGTAGTCGTTGCGCCTGAGCGTTTCTTCGGCCTGGTCACCGTACTGATCGACGATCAGCCTGTGGTCATCACCGACCCGGCGCGCACCGTGGTAGACTGCCTGGACCGCCTTGATCTCTGCGGCGGCATCGTCGAAGCTGCCAAGGGGCTGGCTGGCTATGCGCGGCGCACCGATGCGCAGCCGGCCAGGCTGGCCGAATATGCAACTCGCCTGGACAACCAGGCCGTCGCCAAGCGCCTCGGCTACTTGGCTGAGCATCTCGAACTGCCGGCGCGCTTTCCTGACGCCGGGTGGTCCGCTGCTATCGCTGACTGGCAGCGCGGCCTGTCGGCCGGTTTTGCGCGTCTCGATCCTCGTCTGTCGGCTGTGGGACCCTATGACCGCGCCTGGCGGTTGCGCCTGAACGTGCCGCCCGAGCAGTTGCTGGGCTGGATGGAAAGCTGATGGTCAGTCGCGACGAACTGCGGCGCATGGCTGCGCGGCGTAAGCTCAACCTGGGCTTCGTGGAGAAGGAATACGTCCTCGATCTTGTTCTGCGTTCGATCAGCGCGCACGAGGAGCTTCGCCAAACCCTGGTGCTCAAGGGCGGCACAGCGCTGCACAAGTTCCACGTCTCGGCCCGCCTGTCCCTGGATCTGGACTTCACCGCCAGCAGGCCTGTGACCATCGACGAGCTGCGTCCGGCCGTCGAGGTCGCCGAGCTCGACGCGATCGTTGCCGAGTTCAAGCTGTTTCACGACGCCTTGACAATCACACGGTTACGATACCTGGGACCGCTCAGCTACGTCAACTCCATCAAACTGGATATCAGTTTTCGCGAGCCGGTTCTTCTGGCGCCGGTTCAGATGCTGGCCGAGTCTCCGTATGGCGACAGCTACCCGGTGCGTGTGATGCAGGTCGCCGAGATCGCTGCTGAGAAACTGCGGGCGCTCTCCATGCGCCAGGCGCCGCGCGATGTGTATGATCTCTGGGTGATAGCGCATCGCGACCTGGCTGAGGTATCTGCAGTAGCTCAACTTGTACCGCGCAAGCTGGACGTCGTTGGGATTGATCTCGATCAGGCAGGCATTGCTCGCCATCTGGCAGCCGTCGAATCCGTCTGGACCACCGACCTGGCCGGCCTCATGGCCGATATTCCGTCCTATCCTGAGGTGCGGCAGGTTCTGGACCCGTGGCTGCAAGAGATACTCGACGCCGTAGGTGACTAGCCGACAGCAGCGCCTGTTGCGCCTTCATATCTCTGGGTATTCGTGACAGTGGATGGACAAGAGACGCTAGCCGCTGCGCCGATCATTGTAGTTGAGCGACTTGTACAAGTGGCCGTTGAGAAACCAGGATACTTCGGCCTTGCCTAAGCAGTTACGCAGTGGACTGTGTTAGCCAGGAGGCGCGAGGCGTGGCCAGGGCAAGTCCGAAGCGTGAACCTGATAGACTCGTGATAGGAATTGGATAGATCACAGGGGTCTGACTTGTGATATAGTAGAGTAGGCCAGCTTCAGCATGCAAGGCTTCTCATTGGCGAGAATCCAGCGATTTGGCCGTCCTCCGGGTTTTCCACATTTCAACAGCCTCTACGACGACAGGTGGCCCTCTTTTCGCTTGTCAAACGGCCCTGTTTTCGCTTGTCAAAGTGCAGGGCCGAGAACCAAACTGGCCCTCTTTTCGATTGTCAAATGGCCCTGTTTTCGTTTGACAAAAACATCCGTGTTCGTATTTCAACTCAAGAGGTGCTGCCGATGAGCGTACTCGACGAAATGAAACGCCGGCGCGACCAGGTGGCGCTGGAAGCCGACAAGATGCTGCGCATCAACCGCAAGCAAGGCGAAATCGGCCAGTGGCGCAAGCAGGTCGAGCAATCGATCGTGCAGCTTGGCAGCGCCGCTTTTGGCCTCCATGGCTTGGGCGCCACACTGCCTCCGGAGTTGGCAGATGTCTGCCGTCAGATCGACGCGCTCAACGCCCAGATCTTGCAGGGAGAGCGTGAGATCGAACGCATCCGCCAAGAGAGCTTGCCGGAACCAGTTGCGCTGACCGGGCCTCGCTGTCCTGCGTGCGGCTTCGTGATGCCCGAGGCTGCTACCTTCTGTCCCAATTGTGGCAGCCCGCGCCCTAAGCCGCAACCGACTCAAGTCTGTGGCAAGTGCGGCAATGCGTTGCCCCCCGACGCCCGGTTCTGCGCCATCTGCGGCCAGCCCACCGCTGCACCTCAGCCAGAAACGGTGCTAGCGTCGCCCATAGATCTGCCTACCAGCATCATCTGCGCCGGCTGCCAGGCAGAGATTTCGGCCCAGGCCGCGTTTTGTCCCCTGTGCGGCACGCCCGTGACACCGCTCACTTCTTAGCCTTGCCATGCCTATCTCGCCGGACAAACCTCATGAATTGCACAAACTGCGGAGCTGCCATCGAAACTGACGACGCATTCTGCGTCAATTGCGGGTCTTCTCTCACAGCCGCACCGCCATCGCCACCGCCGGCGCAGCTGCGACGGTCAAAATCGCGCCTGCTGTGGGTGGTGGTTGCACTGGTTGTCGTTGTTGGCGTCATAGCCGGGATCTTGTGGTATTTAGGAATCGCGCCGTTTCAGTTGTCGGCATTGGCCGGGCTCAAGCGGCCAGCGAGCGAGCCTGCTGCGGTGATGCGCAGCGATGCACCATTCCTGGTGCTACAGGCCTACCGCGAGAATAGTCTCGCTGTGTATGCTACTGATCTAGATGGGGAGTTGCTGGCGCAGCTAGGGACGAGCAGCGATCAAGGCACGCATAGCCAGGCATGGCTGCAGGCCCCGAACACGCCGTGGCCTCAATCGGCCATACCGGACGCCAAAGGGGCATCTGCCTGGGTCTGGCCTGACGGCCAGGCGTTGGTGGCGCTACAAGGCGCCAGTGGCTGGGACCTTATCAGCTACGACGCCGAACGAGGCCGGGTTTGGCAGTTGTTGCAGAGCGTTCAGCAGATGAAAGTGTTGGCTTGGGTGTCTGCTCGGGAGTTCTTAGCGGCCTATGAGCAAGACGGCAGCCCAGGCCTGCTGGCTGGCGGTGTAGAGGCAGATGAAGTGGTCGATTTGGGAAGCAGAGCTGGCGCACGTTCGGAGGTCGCTCTCTCGCCTGATGGCCGTCAGGCAACGTTTCAGAATGACGGTTTGATCGTTGCCAGCACCGATGGCCGTAGCGCCAACCGCCAGCCTGGCGCTTTCTCGTCCCTCACCATCTCTCCGGATAGTCGCTATCTGTATTACTCCACCGGCCACCAACTGATCCGGTCTGATGTGGACGGCCGCAATGCGCGCATCATTGCCGAAGTGGGGCGTAACGACCGTATTTGGCCCATGAGCGCCAGCGAGTCCTACCTTGCCGTGCAACAGCAGGTGGGAGGTGACTTCGACCTTCGGGTGATGACTCCGTCGGGAGAAGTGCTGAGCCGCGCCGGCCGCTCGTCATCGGCCTATTGGGCGCACTACCTCCCGTCGAAGCAAGGGCTGCTCATCGCTGTCAACGAGAACGGCCAGTGGCAGCTAGATCTGGCCGACATGAAAGGGGAGAACCGGCGAACTCTGGCTCAAGATATGCAGGACTTCTCCGCCAATCCCATGCCCGACAACCGGCGCCTTGTTGTGGCGGAAGAGCGTGATTATCGCTGGAGCTTGACGTTGCATGACCTGCAGCGCGACGAGCGCCAGGTGCTGGTGCAGGATGTTCACCGCGTCTGGCTACTGGCTGCCAACGCTGACCGGCTGATCTTTGCCATCCAGGGCGACGATGGTTGGTCATTGCAGGCGACCAATCTGGTGGATGGCCAGACCACTGAACTGGATGCCGGCGCCAGCCAGGGCTACCCCAGCGCGTTCTTTATGCCCAACGGGAACGAGATCATCTATGAAGCGGACGAGGGGATCGGCGTTGAGCAAACAGCCCTTCCCGATGGGCAGGTGCTTATCGAGGAATCGTTCGCAGGCGGAATCTATCGCGTCGATCTGCAAGACCCTGCCCCGATGTTGATCCGCGCAGGCGTTAATCTGCTGGGTGCGTCACTGGTCCGCTAGAGACGCTTGTTTGGTGAGGTATCATGTTTCAACCGAAGCGACCTATACTTCTCGGAGTCCTGGCGGTTGTCTGCTTTGGGCTGCTGCCGTTGGTCACGGCCGCGCAGGTCGGTGAAGGCGAGTGGACCACCCACAGCCTGCAGGGTTACGACGTCCGGTCGATTGCTGTCGACCCGCAGGCGCCAGCGCAGGTCTATGCCTTCACCAGCGATGGCGCCTTCCTCAGCAGCGACGGCGGAGGCCAATGGTCCGCCATCGCGTTGGCGTTGCCGGATGTGCCTGAGCCGGGCCAGTTTCAGATCGATCCGTTGACGCCGGACGTGTTCTACGCCACCAGCGGCGGCCGCCTGTTCCGCAGCCTCGATCGGGGCGCCAACTGGCAGGAGCTGGCGCCGGGTCTGCTGAGCGATGTGCAGTGGTTTCAACTTGATCGGGCAAATCCCAATGTCATTTGGGCGTTTGGCTGGCAAGACACGATGCGGTCAGCGGACGGGGGCCAAACCTGGGCTTCCGCCGGCCTGCCGGTTCCGGGCCAGGCGACAGCTTTCGCGCAGTCCGCCGATGGCGCCGCAGCGTACCTGGCGGTCGACGGGCAGGGCATCTTCAGCAGCCACGACGGCGGCAAGACCTGGCGGTCATCGGAGTTGGACGATGCTGCATCGCCTGGCCGCAGTGTCTACAGTTTGGCGCTGGACCCAGCGAACGCAGATGCGGTCTTCGCGGCTGGGAACAACGGCCCATGGCGCAGCGCAGATCGCGGGGCGACCTGGCAGCCGGTTGCGCCGTCCACGGACGAGTGGCAGTGGGCTGCGTTGGCGTCCGCGGGCGACAGCCTGTTGCTGGCCCGGACAGATCGTCAGGCCGTTAGCGCGGACGGGGGCGCCACCTGGGAGGTCTCCGGCCAGTCGTTGGCTGGAAACGAGGTGCGCCAAATCGTCGTTGACCCCAAAGTGCCGACTGTGGTCTATTTGTTGACAGATTATGGACTCTTCAAGAGCCAGAACGGTGGTCTGGATTGGATTGGAACGGCCGATCGTCCAGCCTGGGTTGAGATTCTCGCGGTGCATCCGAGCCAGCCCGATCGATTGGTTGCTAACACCAGCGAAGGCATCGGGCAATCCGAGGACGGCGGTGTGACCTGGGCGTCCATTGCGGGTTTGACGGCAATCGACCGGCTGGCTGCCTTTCGATGGTCGCCGAGCGACCCCCAGATTGTCTATGCCAGCAGCGGACAAGGGCTGATGAGCAGCCAGGACGGCGGTCAACAGTGGGAAAACACCCTTCTGCCCGAGTCCACCTCCGTGGAGACGGTGTGGATATCGCCCACCTCCCCAGAAAAGCTCTACGTCCTGAACGATCGCGGCCAGGTGCTGGTCAGCAACGATGGCGGCGACGCCTGGGGGGTGCTGCCTCTTTCGTCTGGCGTTCAAGTCACGGATCTGGCGCTAAGCCCACAGGACGAAACGCTGATCGCCGCTGCCACCTCGTCTGGAGTGCATCTCAGCCGCGACGGTGGACAGAGCTGGGCAGCTTCGACCAACGATCGCTGGTGGGTCGAGCGAGTTCTGATCGACCCCCTGGACGCGCAACACTTGCTTGCCTTGACCAGCGGCGATCTGCTGGTCAGCCACGACAGCGGCGCCCTATGGAAGCCAGCCGAGGGTTTGCCCGACAACAGCAGCTTAAGAGCGCTTGAACCAGATTCTGCCAACCCATCCTTGCTGTTTGCTCATGATGGCCGGCAGGCCTTTGCCAGCCTTAGCGGCGGCGACGTGTGGTATGCTGTGGGCGAGCAGCCGCCGGGTGGCATCGCTCAAGTGGTCGTCGTGGGCGTCGAGCCGCGCACGCTGTTGGCATACACTGAGCGAGGCGGGCTGTGGCGCTACGACTTTAGCGAGGCGCCAGCCACTCCGTCGCCGACGCCAACCCAAACGCCGACGATTACGCCGACGCCAACCCTGACGCCCACGCCTCGGCCGACTGGCACGCCCACCCCAACCCCGCGGGCGCAGGTGGCCATGGCGCCGGGCGCAACACCGGTGACGCTCGATCCGCCGCAGCGGCAAACGGACGACAGGGGCGGCGTGGCGGCGCCAGCTATCATCGGCCTATTGCTGCTTGTTGGGGCTATCGCGGCCGGTGCGTTTCTGTGGCTACGTCGCCGCAGGCCGACGGCGCCTGTGTCGCCTGGTGCAGCGTCGCCACGACTGGTCTGTTCCAAGGGCCACACCAGCCCGCCCAACTCGAAGTTCTGCATGACCTGCGGTGAAAAACTAACGTGACCATCGAGGACTGCTCATGAGCAACAACAACTCGAACTTTCGTCCAGTGAGCCAACGCTCACTGCCCATTGCCCTATCGATTTGCCTGGTCGCAGCCCTGACGCTCTTGCTTAGCGCGTGCGGCGGTGATGTGCGCGAAGATGTAACCATTCGTTCTGGCGAACGTTGGAAAGTGGAACTGCGCATGGCCCTGAGTCCAGACGAGCTGATGTTGATCGGAGACACTGCCGAGATCGACGCGAGATTGGACGAACAGGGCAATGATCCAGAGGCCGCGGCGACGAACTACAAGTGGTCCAAGGAGCCGAGCGACGATGGCGGCGTTGTGTACATCGTGGAATTCTCAGGCAAAGGTCTTCAGAGTCTGAACAGCGCCGCCTTCGACGACCTCGCAACCTTTTCGCGGATGACCTACGGTGACAAGGACGCGATCCATTTCGCCTTCAATCCGTCCAGCGCCTTTGGCGATGTGGCTTACTACGAGCTCGTCCTGCACACGGGAGAGATCTTCGACACCAACGGCGAGCTTCTGGATGAGGGCGTGGTGCGCTGGATTGGGGCCTACCAAAACATGGAAGCCACCTTTCGGCTGTCCAAGGGCATTGACCCTCTGTGGATCGCCGGTTTGGTTGCGCTGATCGCCGGCATTGCGGCTGCGATTCTGCTGGCCCGTCGCTGGCAGCAACAACGGCACGTACAGGCCATCATGGCAACCAGCGCCTTTTGTCATCAGTGCGGCGCACGCATGGAGACCGCGGGGCGATTCTGTCCCAGTTGCGGCGCGCCGCGATTATGAGGAGCACCTCAAGATGATCTGTCCCCACTGTAGCAATCCCGATCCCGGCAGTGGCCGGTTTTGTATCCATTGCGGCCAGGCATTGCCGCAGCCTCAGTATCCGCCCTCCGATTCAACGCCAATCTGGTTGTCCGAGGCGAGCGGCGCGCCAGCGACTGGCGGGCAGGCTGCTTCGGGGCCAGCGGCTCCACCCGGCGCTGGCCAACCGGTAGCGTCAGCCATGGGCGCGGTGTCGGTAGCGCCGGCCAGCGTCTGGGGGCCGTTCGCTGGCTACGGAACCCGTGGTCGCCATGTTGGCTGGTTGCTGGACGACCTGGGTGAGCGGGCTGAGGAGTTGCGCCAGGCCGTCACCGAGCGCTTCCGGCAACGGGCGATTCCCGGCGCGACCGTGTCGCCCCGCGTTTTGACCGCCAAAGGGGTCCAGGTTCAGCAGCGCCCTTACTACCTGGTGCAGCGCAATCGAGTCACTGCAGGGCTGTACCTGGCGCGTTTCGGTGAGGATGTATACGTTTCCCAGGTGAGCTACCTCAAGAGTCCCATCAGCGTGGCTCGCATCGTGATCCTCCTGGCCATCGCTCTGTTTGTGGTTGTGTATCCTTCGCTGTTGGCCGGAGCATCCGATCAAATCGGCGTTGGCTTTGGCGGTGTAAGCGGCGTCGGGGACCTGTTGGGCCTACTGTGCTGCCTGGGCCCGCTGTACCTGGCGAGCTTATTGATGATAGGACTGGGGGCGATCTACAGCGTCTACAAGTTCATCACGGAGAAAGACATCTTCGCAGCTCTGCGCGTGACGCCCAACGAGTTCGATCAGGATGACCTGATTGCGCTGGAGAAGGCTGTTGAGCAAACAGTGCGTGAGGCCATGGATCACATCGGCATCGACAGCAAGCTGATGCCGCCGGCTGCGCGCTACGGCCTGCGCGAGCGAATCATCTGAGCCACAGCCATAGCATCCCCATAAGATCATGACCCAGTTGCCCTTTCTGCGCGCGACGCAAGATCACACGATCTTCGGCTTCTCACTTCCGTACCTGCCCGATTTCCTGGAAGATCATACTTTGGTGGGCGAACGGCTGAGCGAGAAGCTGGAGGAAGTCTTGGCGCGCCAGATCCAACTGATCGAGGCCCTGTGGCGCTGGCGCAGCGCAGCCTTCAGCCTGCGCTACCTGTATGAGCCGAACGCCGCCACGATCCAGATCGGCCTGTTGGCGCGCATCACGGCGCCTGAGCAGCATAGCCAGCGGGCTGGTGCTGAGTTGGCGGCCCAGTTGTTGCGCTTGGGCGTCGCGTTCAAGCTTCCGCTGACGCCTGTGACCGAGCCATCCGATCTGGTGCGTTTGCTGGCGCCATTCGAGCAAGCGGCCGTGGTGGAACTCCGCCAGCACGAAAGCGTGGTCAGGCTGGCCTGGATCGCCAGCAGCGCTTACTTGGTAACGCCGTTGGACAAGCCCCGCGGCAGCTTTCTGGCGCCCTTCGAGGCGCTCAGCAGGTATGATCAGCCGCTGCTCATCAATCTGCACCTGCAGCCGACGGTGTTGAGCGATGCTGAGAATCAGGATCTGGCCCAGGCTGCAGCGCTGGCGCAAACCATCGCTGACCGCCAGCAGATGCGCTATGATGTCCAACAAAGCCAGCGCACCATCGATCCGCAGGCGCAACTGGTGGGCAGGATCTATGCGGACAATCTGCGGCGTCTGGCGCGACCGTTCCTCGTCTTGGCGCAGGTCGTCAGTCCGGACGGCGTTGCGGCGACGACCGTGGCCCAGTCTCTGGCCGTAGCGGCCTCAGTTCCGCCTGCTGATACTCCGTCTCGTCTCGATAACCTACCCGTCTACCTCGACACGGTTCCAGCGTTTACAGCGCCGGAGGCAGCGGCCGCCATGAGAACAGTGCGCGAGCTGAACCTGACGCCATGGGGAGCCAGCCTGGCGACTCCCGGCAAGGAACGGCTGCGCTATCTATCCGACGCGCGCGGCGCGGCGGCCCTCTTCCGCTTCCCAGTGGCCGTCAAGGGCGGCATCCCCGGCATCGTCGTCCGCCAGCTTGCGCCCGACTTCGTGGCCGGCGAAAAGCGGCTTGGCCTGCAATCCGGCGAGCTTCACCTGGGCGCTTATCAATCGGGCGGGCAGGTGGTCATGCCCGTCAAGGCGCTGGCGCGCCATGGGCTGATCGCGGGCTTGCCGGGCAGCGGCAAAACGAATACCTGCCTGTACCTGCTCGATCAACTGTGGCGGCAGCATCGCGTGCCTTTCCTGGTGATCGAGCCGGCCAAGTCGGAATATCGCGGCCTGATCCGGCAGCCGGGCTATGAAGACCTGCTGATCTTCACCTTGGGAGACGAAACGACCGCCCCGTTTCGTCTCAACCCCTTCGAGCTGTTGCCGGGCGTGCGGGTGGAGAGCCACCTGGAGCAGTTGAACGTGGCCATCAACGCGGCGATGCCCCAGTTCGGCGTGTTGCCCACCATCATCGAGGAGGCGCTGGAAGAGGCCTATAGCCGCCACGGATGGGAGTTGACCGACCGGGCTGACGGCACCTGCGATCGTCTGTTTCCGACCCTGGCCGACTTCTACCGCGAGGCGATCCGGGCGGTCGAGGGCCGCGGCTATCAAGGGGAGCTGCGCGATAACATCACGGCGGCCGTCAAGGGACGGATCGGCAGCCTGCTGCGCGGCAGCAAGGGCTTCATGTTCAACTGCCGCCGCTCGTTGCCGCTGGAGCACCTGCTGAGCCGGCCGGTGATCCTGGAGATGGATGCGCTGGGCGACGACGCCAAGGGCCTGGCGATGATGTTCCTGCTGATACTGCTGCGCGAGCATCGGCGCACGCAAGCCACCGTTCAGCCGTCCAGCGACGGCCTGCGCCATCTCTTGCTGATCGAAGAGGCGCACCGGGTGATGGAGAACGTGACCTCTACAGGTCCGTCGGAGGTGGCCGCCGACACCCGGGCCAAAGCCGTGCGCGCCATCACCGATTTCCTCGTCGAGATGCGCGCCTACGGCCAGGGGCTGCTGATCGCCGAGCAAAGCCCGGAGAAGCTGGCGCCAGACGCCGTCCGCAACACCAACCTCAAGATCGCCCACATGCTGCCGGGCAGGCAAGATCGCGATGCGTTAGCCTCGGCGATGATCATGGATCAGCAGCAGGAGCTGTACATGGGCAAGCTGCGGGTGGGCCAGGCGGCGGTGTTCATGACCGGCTTCGAGAAGGCGACCTTCATGGCCGTGCCGCCGTACAAGGATCGCATATCGTTCGATGATCACCTGCCGGATGGCGCTGTGGCTGCTCACATGGCTGGCTATCGCGCTGCGGCCCAGGGGCATTTCCTGCCCTTTGACGGCTGTCGTTTCTGCGGCGAACCTTGTGAGCACCGCCGCGCCGTCGAGCCGGTGACGCGCCATCGGCCAACAGCCGAGCGATTTCAAGTCGCCCTGTCGGCGTTCGACCAGCGGCCAGAGCCTGAGCACTGGCCCGAGAACTGGCGCGCTGTGGCCGGCGTCTGTCTGGACGCCGCGGCGCAGGCAGGACGCCCGCAACAAAAAGAGGCTGCCTATTGCTATTTCGCCCACGAGATCGACTTTCCCTTTACCGAACACATGCGCCGCGAGTTCGTGCGGGCGATTGAGGCGCTGCCGCCCGGCGGTTAGGGTGGCGCAAGCTTCGTACGCAGAAGATCCACTACAAGATATCGATATTCAGCAAAGTCGTATCGAGGAGGCAACATGTTCTGTCCAAATTGCCAAACACAGTTCCCTGGCTCGGGGAAGTATTGCGAGAAGTGCGGCGCTGCCCTACCGCACGCCGAAGGAGGTGCATTGCGGATGAACTGTTCGCCCAGGCTGTTGAAATGTGGAAAACCCTTCGCAGACTACGGGTTTACCACATTCCAACAGCCACTGCTGCTACTACGACGATAGCGGAAGACGTTATGTCTATCACCTTATTTTCGTCGACTCGTGGTCTTGACAAAAGGGTCAACCATAAACTTCTAGCAAGGAGACAAACCATGGTCGCTCAACAGCCACCGAAAAATCCGACACTGGCTGCGATTCTCAGCTTCCTCATCAACGGTCTGGGCCAGGTCTACAACGGTCAGATCGGAAAGGGCATTCTGATCTTCGTGGTCCAAATCATCAATGTCTTGCTTATGTCCATCGTCATTGGTTTCATTACCACGCCCATCGTATGGATCTGGTCCATCTACGATGCGTATAAGGTGGCGACACGCCTCAACGAAGAAGCAGCTCAGCAGGCGGTGGTCGCGACCAAGACCTGTCCCCGCTGTGCGGAACGTGTGAACAGCGGGGCGCGGGTCTGCCACTTTTGCAACTATGAGTTCATGTCAGAGGTAACCCCTGAGGGCGCGCAGCCGTTGGCGTTGCCTGCAGCGCCGGTGGTCCCAGTGACGCCCCAGGAGCGGGCGACGGCCCCGGTGGCCGCGGCCATAGGCGCCGCCGTGGCTGTTCCGCAGCCAGCTAGCCAATCGGCTGTGAAGTACTGTTCCCAATGTGGCGCGCAGGCTGCCGCCACGGCGAATTTCTGCTTGCAGTGCGGGACTCGCTTCGATGCCGCGCCGGCGGCCGCTTCGGCTGCAGCTGCGCCCGACGCGGTTCCGGCTGTCGAGGAGACCCTGGTAGCCTCATGGTTGCCGGAATCGACGTGGCCCGACGCGACCGACCCCAATCCGGTCGCTGCATCCGACGTCATGGATGCCCTGTCAGATGCTGAGGCGGCCTCTGAAACGCCGGCCTACTACGACGACTCGCCGTTATCTGCCGAAGTAGCCGGCGGCCTGGACGTCGTAGAGGAGCCGGACGAGCTCAGTTGACTGCCTTAAACACACACGAACTTGTTCAGGAGTCCGCGGCGCACACCGGACTCCCGAACTTGTCAAGGAGTTTTCATCCATCGGAGCGCCGGCAGGCCGGCGCGGCGCCTGTTGAAAGCAGCGATGCTTGTCGAAGCCCTCGATCAGACTGCACGGGTCACCGATAGTAGAGCCCGGCGACCCGCGCAGTCTGGCCAACGGAGGTTGCTCCATGCGTGTTTCACAACGAAGTTGGCTCATCGGCCTTTGCCTGATGGTACTCTGCTCCCAGGCAGTGCCGGCTCATGGCCAGTCGGGCGCAGTGGGGGATTACACGCGCCCCGGGGAACGGATGGTGACTGTCAAGCCAGCGCTGGCGTATGGCGGCAAGGTGTATTCGATTCACTACTTCACCACGGGGCCTAATGATCGTGACGACAGCCGCTTCATCTATGCAGCTTCTCCTGAGACATTTGAGAGAAACGCGATTACGGCGATCCTGGTGACGGCTGACGGCGAGGTAGTTACCGACGAAGCGACCATCGGACTGATCCTGACACTGTACCGTGCCGCGCATTACCTGTACGTAGAGGAGCTACCGGCCAACTTGGGCAAGGTGGATGACACCTTCGTCGATGAATTCCGCAGCATCACGCGCAATCCGATCTTCATCGAGCAGCAGATCCATGCCTTGTTCAGCACACCAACCGAAGAGACGGCTGAAGCTCTACGCGGAATCCTTACTTCCCAGATTCCTGAGCCAGCCAACCTGGAGGGCTTTGGTCAGGAGGTGCGCTCATTGGCGGAAACGGGAACGACAGTGGTCGATGCCGTCGACCTAACGCTGGAAGCGGCCAAATACTCTAATCGTCGCGAAGTACGCAAGGTTGCCCAAGACATTCGCGCCACCTTTCGATCTTGGCGTCCTGTGACCGACCAGGGCAGGTCGTTCGTTGAAATCGGCGGCGACCGGATCGATTTCTTCAATGCGCTTGATGTGCTTTCATTGAGTATGCGCCTGATGTGGCTCTCGAACCTGCAGCGCGAACGAGCCGAATGGTTGGATAGCTATGTTGCATTTGCCAGCGGAGCGGCCAGCCTGAACGACGATCAGTTGCGCGCGGCGACCACCGTACAGGCCGAAGCTCATGATAACTGGATCCAGCGCTCCAACATCGTGCTGGATTTCGTGCATGATGCTTCGGTCGACCTCGGCGTTGACCTTGCAGAGCAGGTGCTCGCCGAAAAGTGGGTCGAGTGGTCGTGGAGCACATTTGGCAAGCGGACGACGGGCCATCTGGTAGCCGGTGCCGCCTCATCTGTGCTCTTAGGTTTCACGTTGGGAAATCTGCTCTATGGCCTGGACGACCTGTACAACAACTTCAAGGCCGGCGAACGGGCAGATGAGCTGCGCCAGCGCTTTCGCGCCGCGCGGCTGCAAGTCCAGAACCGGGCAAGGTCCAACCCCGGTGACACATTCGACGGTGAACTGGCCGAACAGTTTCGCGTTGCCTACATGCTCGAGTCTCTGGCCGCGGCGCAGATGTTCCGATACTACGCCGAAGGCGTCAACGCCACGGTCCGGCAGAATCTGCTGGCGCTGATCAATCCCATCGCCTGGTTCAAGGGCAAGGAATGGCGGGAGGCGGTCGAGGAATTGCGTCGAATGGGGGTCGATGGGGAGCAACAGGCTGAAAAGGATGTCGGGCATCCTGAGTTCCTGGATAAAGCAGTGGCAATGGCTCTGGAACGGTTAGGCCTTGGCGCCTCGTCTCCGGCCACTGTCGTCGACGATGAAGACCCTGCTTTTTCTCGCTTTGGTCCGGCAGACTTCTGGCAATCATGGCCGCAAGGATACGCGGGCGGCGCTGTTTGGACGCTTTGTGAGACGAACAAGACGGTCAATTCTGCTCGTTGGATTCCCGGCGCGCTGCCGGCAGGCATGTATCAGGTTCAGACATTTGTGTCGCCGTGGTCCGATGATCTGCCAAAACCATACACGGAGTCGGCCCGTTATCGAATCGTACACGCAGGCACTGAGGCATCTATCAGTGTGAGCCAGGTTTCAGCCAATGGAGACTGGCTGGATCTGGGGACTTACTACTTCGAGGGCCGCGATGAATACGTCGAGCTGGCCGACCAGACAGGCGAGCACGGCGGCAGCAGAGTCGTCATGTTCGATGCTGTCCGATGGATGCCTGTAACCACGAGCGGCCCTATGCTCGATGCAACTGCGCAACAGAGGATTGCCTACGACGTGGTGTTGCCTGGAGAAGCTGCCCAATTTGCGTTGCAGGTGCAGAATACCGGGACTATTCCCTGGACAGGCGACTCATTTGTGTTGAAAGGGGATACGGCAAATCCAGCAGGAGTGCCATCTGATCTGCCATTGCTTGGCACGACTGCCCCTGGAGCTATTGCTTCATGGGATCTTCTTTTTCGAGTGTCGGGAGCGCCTGGGCTGCGGACGGTGCGGTATCAGATGCAGCACAACAGCGAACCGTTCGGCGATGTAATCACCGGCTACGTCATCGTGCTGCCAGAGGAATTGCGTGACCTGGAAGCCGACATCCGAGAACAGATCGACCAGTGGATTCAACAAGGCAACCAGGCTATCGACGATCTGATGCGCGACATTCTGCAGCAAATTCAGGAAGCGCTGGAACAGCAGGCCAGCAACTTTCTGGAGGAGTTGCTTTCTGGCTGCACCGGATCCATCTCCTTGGCGGGCTTTGCGATCGCCGTCGTGATCTTTGGCCGGCGCGCCCGATCAGGCCGCCGCAGGAGGTAATTCGTGGCATTCGACACTTCTGACCAGCCGCGCGTGCCTGACACCAAGGATGCGTACAGCCTTGCTCAAGCCTCCCCTTTGTTGAACGAGTACGCGCGGCGCGCCTTGCAAGGTAATCTGGGGCCTACTTCTCCACCAGCCTCGACTCAGCCGCCCGATGGCCTGCCGCCTGACTTTCAGCCCCAGCTTGCATCGACTGAGCTTGGCCAGGGCAAATTGGTCGAGACCGGCGCAGAGAAGCCCGAAGTCAAGCACTTTCACGACATCGCCGCGGAAGGCATCTACGGCGAGGGCCGCGGCGGCCGGGGATGAGGTCACGCCATGATCCAAGGAACGAAACCTGAATGACAACCTGCCACGGCTGCCGCAAGCAAATCAGCGGCGACTCTATCACCGCTCTCGGACACACCTGGCACGCTGGCTGTTTTCGCTGCGCGGGCTGCGGACGCCCCATCGGCGAAAACCGCTTCCCAGTGCACGAAAACCGGCCTTATCATGCGCAGTGCTACCACGAGCGTTTCAGCCCGCGCTGCGCCGGCTGCGGCCAGCCAATCACCGGCGACGCTACGACGGCCCTGGGCAAGACCTGGCACCCGGAACACTTCGTCTGTGCGCATTGTCGCCGGCCGTTTGCCGACAGGAACTTCTGTGAACGCGACGGCCGGCCCTACTGCGAACGAGATTATCAGGAATTGTTTGGACGCCGATGCGCTGCTGGCAAGGAATTGATCGGCCAACGCCGCTTTTTCGAGAAAGACGACAAGACGTATTGCGAGGATCACTACTGGCAGTTGTTCGGTATACGCTGCGCGATCGGCAACGAGTATCTGAAGGGCGAATACACGGTCAACGGCTGGGGCGAGACCTACTGTCAAGCTCATGCCAAAGGTCTGCCGACCTGTTACAGCTGCCAACGCGTGATCTGCGACCGCATGACCGGCGGCGGGGTGCGCTACGGCGACGGGCGGTCCATGTGCAATCGCTGCCGGCGCAGCGCCATCGATCAGGCGACGCAGGGCCAGCCGGTGCTGCTCAACGTGCGCAAGGCCCTCGCCAGGCTGGGTCTCGACATCGGGCAGGTCGAGACGCCGCTACAACTGGCCGATCAGCAGGAACTGAACCGCCGATCCAGCAAGGCCTACAGTAAACAGCCAGCCGGTATGGCATGCCACACCGCCGTAACACGCAATGGCCAGGTCATCGAACGGCGCGTCGATGCGATTCTGATCTTGCATGGGCTGCCGCAAGAGCACTTCGCAGCCATCGCTGCGCACGAACTGTGCCACACCTATCTCTTCGTCAATAGCTTCCCCAGCCTGGAGCCGCTGGTCGAGGAAGGGCTGTGCGAATTGGCTTCCCATCTGTGGCTGATGCAACAGAAAACACCGGAGGCCGCCTTTCACTTGAAGCTGTTGGAGAAGAACGACGATCCGATCTACGGAGAGGGCTATCGAGCTGCGCTGCGCAGCCTGGGGCGCAAGCCGTTGAGCAGCCTGCTAGCGCACATCCGGCGTTTCGGATATTTGCCTGGCTGAGAAGAGCCGACGCTACCGTCCGTCGTCTCAAACCAGCCGTAACTCCCGCTGATCGGACCTGCAGCAAGTCAATTCGATGCCAGGAGTGGAGCGATGCCTTTGGAGACCTCAGATTGCAAGGACGTTTTGAAACCCAAGGACACCAAGGCCGAAGATGTGCCGGCAAAATGGGCGTCAAACCGCGCGAAAATAGCGAGCATACAAGGTCGAACCGTGCCAGGAGACAAACCCAAGCTGAAGGGCGATGCAACTATTCCGAAGTGGAAAGGTCCAACAGACTACTCGACCGTGCCCAATCCGAGAGAGGACGCCGTTGGCCCAGGTCGAGCCTTCAATTACGACCACAAGGTGAGGCTGCGCGAACAAAATCGGAAGAAGAACGGGGGCCTACTCAGAAGTGATCTTGACGGCTCCGTTCTGCACGAGCCGACCAAAGGATCCGCAGACAATATGCAAGCCGAAGTTGATCACAAGATTCCTAAGGACAAGGGCGGCCCGAACACCAGCGACAATGCGCAAATCCTGTCAAAGGGTCAAAACAGAGAGAAATCGGACCAATGATCTACCATCGTGGTCCTTCAAGAGGAGATACCATGTCAATTTTCGACGACGAACCCAATGTGGCGGTATTCACGACGAACTATGTGATGGTCGGAAACTCTCCGATTGTCTACGTAGTGCATGATGATGACGGCGATTGGCAGTTCCTTGGACCTGAAGAGAATGTCCAGGACCAGGACGTTATGATCGTTTCGTTGCAGCAGGTGATCCAGCGCGATCCTAGCGTTCTTGACCTGGCTGACCTGCCGAGAGGTACAGCGGCGACCAGGGTCGACCGTGCTGCTCCTTGGGAACCGGATTCCGCACCAGCACCGATGAGAGACGGGAACTCCTGATGCGCGAGCGGATATCTCCGGTGTACGGCGCCAGATCTTGTGCTACGATGCAGTGGTTCGCCGACTGGGCCGGATTACGATATAGACACCCATGCGCTGGGCGCACAACCAGCGATGAGAATCGGCGGGCTCGGTCGGCCCCTCCGGGGTGCTGCGCAAACACCGGCCCGAGCG
>JAJTXO010000060.1 GCA_021463315.1 Caldilineales bacterium
GGGCCAGGCCAGGCGGGCCGTCGCCGCGGTGTGCCAGGCGGTGGGGCCAGAGGTGCCGGTGCTGATGACCATCTTTAGCCCGCTGGCGCAGGCCAAGAATCTGGCCGGGCCGAACCTGCTGCCGCACCTGCGCCAACACCCGGACGCGGTGCTGGCCGGGCTGGAGACCATCGCCCAGAGCGTGCTGCGCACCATCGACGCCCTGGCCGACACCGGCATCGCGGGCATCTTCTACGCGGTGCAACTGGCCGATCCCAGCCGCCTCAGCCGCGCCGAATACCAACAGTTCGGCCAGCCGCTGGATCTGCGCATCCTGCACGCGGCCGGTGGCTATTGGTTCAACATGCTGCACGCGCACGGCGTGGGGGTTTATTTCGACCTGCTGGCCGGCTATCCGGTGCAGGCGCTGAACTGGCACGACCGCGAGGGCGGCCCCAGCCTGGCGGCCGGCGGCGCGCAGTTTCCCGGCGCGCTGTCGGGCGGCCTGGACCGGCGCACGGTGCATCTGGCCGGGCCAGCCGACGTGCAGCGCGAGGGGGCCGACGCGCTGAACCAGACCGCCGGCCAGCGGCTGATTCTCTCCACCGGCTGCGTCAGCATGACCAATGCGCCGCTGAGCAATCTGTGGGCCGCGCGGCGCTGTGTGGAGCATGGACCCTGATGCAACCTTTTGCCTACCGCTACTGCCCGCGCTGCGGGCAACCGTTGACGGAACAAACGGTCTTTGGGCTGGCGCGGCCAACCTGTCCGGCCTGCGGCTTCGTGCATTTCCGCGATCCCAAGGTGGCCGCCGCGGTGCTGCTCAGCGATGCCAGCCGCGTGCTGTTGATCCGGCGCGATGTCGATCCTGGCCGCGGCTATTGGGCGCTGCCGGCTGGCTTTGTCGAGGTTCACGAGCTGCCCGACGAGGCCGCGGCGCGCGAGGCGCTGGAGGAGACTGGCCTGCAGGTGGCCATCGGCGCCCTGCTGAGCATCCAGCGCATGACCAACCCTGACAAGCCAGGCATCCTGCTCACCTACCAGGGCCAGGTCAACGGCGGCCAGCTTCAGGCCAGCGACGACGCCAGCGAAGCCCGCTGGTTCGCCGCCGACGAAATCCCCTGGCCCGAGCTAGCCTTCGAGACCACGCGCAAGAGCCTATCCGCGTGGGTACACGGTACACGGTGAACGGTGAACGGTGATCGGTGATCGGTGATCGGCTCGGTGATCGGTGACCTCTGACTTCTGACTTCTGACTTCTGACTTCTGACTTCTGACTTCTGACTTCTGCCTTCTGACTTCTGACTTCTCCCCCCACTCCCCATGAACACCATCGACCTCCACTGCCACACCACCGCCTCCGACGGCCGGCACAGCCCTACCGAGCTGGTGCAGATGGCTGCCGAGCTGGGTTTGCGCGCCATTGCGGTCTGCGACCACGACTCCACCGAGGGGCTGGAGGAGGCGCTGGCGGCCGGCCGCGCGGCTGGCATCGAGGTCATCCCGGCCGTCGAATTGAGCTGCGACGTGGCCGAAGGGGAGCTGCACATGCTCGGCTACTACCCGGACTACGCCGACCGCGCCTTCCAGGCTGAGCTGACCCGGCTGCGCACGGGCCGCATCGGCCGCGCCCAAGCCATGGTCCAGAAGCTGACCGCGCTGGGCTATCCGATCTCCTTCCAGCGGGTGCAGGAGCTGGCCGGCGATGGCGCCATCGGCCGGCCGCACATCGCCCAGGCCCTGATCGAGGCGCGTCTGGTGCAGAACAAAGGGGAGGCGTTCGAGCGCCTGATCGGCCGCCAGGGTCCCGCCTACGTCGAGCGCGCCAAGCTGTCGCCGGCCGACGCCTGCCGCATGCTCCGGCGGGTCGGCGGGCTGCCCGTCTTCGCCCATCCCTTCATCGCCCTGGCCAGCGGCCGCGTGCTGGAGCCGATGCCGGTGGAGGGGTCGCTGCCCGCGCTGGTGGAGGCTGGCCTGGCCGGTCTGGAGGTCTACTACCCCAACTACACCCCCGCGCTGATCGAACGCCTGCTGCGACTGAGCCGGCGCTATGGCCTGCTGGTCACCGGCGGCTCCGATTTTCACGGCGAAGGCTCGGCCGGCGCGGCCCTGGGCGGAGTCTATGTGCCGCCCAAGTGCCTGGCCGCGCTGAAGCAGGCCCATCAATCGGCCAGCCGGCCCACCGCAGCCGGCCAGAACGAGGACTGAAATGCTGGATATCGCGATCGATCTGGCCCGGCAGGCTGGCGACCTGCTGCGCCGCGGCCATCAACAGGGCGCAGGCCAGGTGGCCAGCAAAAGCAGCGCCGTCGACCTGGTCACCGAGTTCGACCTGGCCTCCGAGCGTCTGATCAGCGACGGCCTGCGCCAACGCTGCCCCGGCCACGCCATCTACGGCGAGGAATCGGGCGGCGCGCTGCCGGCCGCGGGGCCGGTCTGGGTGATCGATCCACTGGACGGCACCACCAACTTCGCCCACGGCTACCCCGTCTTCAGCGTCACGCTGGCGTTGCTGGTCGATGGCCAGCCGGAGCTGGGCGTGACCTACGACCCGCTGCGCGACGATCTGTTCTGGGCGCAGCGCGGCCAGGGGGCCTGGCGCGGCGAGCGCCGGCTGCACGTTTCCTCGGCCGCCACGCTGGGCACGAGCCTGCTGGCCACCGGCTTTCCCTACGATCGGGCCGCCACGGCCGACAACAACCTGGCCGAGTTCAGCCACCTGATGCCGCGGACGCGCGGCGTGCGGCGGGGCGGCTCGGCCGCGCTGGATATCGCCTGGGTGGCGGCCGGCTGGCTGGATGGCTACTGGGAGCGCCGCATCGAGCTGTGGGATGTGGCGACCGGCGTCTTGCTGGTGCGCGAGGCCGGCGGCCAGGTCAGCAGCTACAGCGGCCGGCCGTGGCAGCCTGGCGACCGGAACGTGGTGGCTGCCAACAGCGTCTTGCATCCAGAGCTGTGGCAGAGCCTGCAGACGGCGCGCAATGGCCTGCCCGCGCTTTCCTGACACAACAGCCCGGCTGAAGCCTCGACTCCAAGACGCGAACAGCAGCCCGGCTGAGCGACGCAGCATTCAGGCATCCCTAACGCACCATGTATCTCGACGACAGAAGACGCCCACGCCGTCGCCGGCGCAGAGGCTTTCCCGTGCCCGTTCTCATCATCGCGGTGATCGCCTTGCTGGTGGTCAGTTTCCAGGCCAACCGGGAATACGATCTGCTGCGCAACCCCTTCGAGACCCCCACCCCTTCGCCCACGCCCACGCGCAACGCCCTGTCCTATCTGGACGAGGCGCAGAGCCTGATCGACCAGGGCAAGGTGGTCGAGGCGGCCCAGGTGTTGCAGACCATCGCCGAGCGCGAGCCGGAGAACGACGAGGTGCGGCGCGAGATCGCGCACCTGTTCATCTACGGCGGGCAGTATAGCCTGGCCTTGACGCCGGCCCGCGAGGCGGTGGCCATCGACGACGAAAGCGCGCTCAACCAGGCCGCCCTGGCCATGGCGCTGACCTGGAACCAGGAATACGACGAGGCCTACGGCGTCGCCCAGCTCGCAGTGCAGATGGACCCGACCGTGGCCCAGGCGCACGCCCGCCTGGCCGAGGTGCTGGCCAGCCTGGGCAGTTGGCGCCAGGCGGTGCAGGAAGCCGAGGTGGCCGTCGATCTGGCCCCGCGCGACTTCGACGCGGTGCGCATTCTGGGCTACACCTACGAAGTGCAGGGCAAATATCAGGAGGCGCTGGACTACTATCAGCAGGCCGCCGACCTGAAGCCCCGCCTGCCGCTGATCTATCTGGTGATGGGGCGCAACTATCGGGCGCTCAACGATTTCGACGCGGCCATCGCCGCGTTCCGCCGCGGGCTGGAGGGCGCGCCGGAGGATCCCTGGCTGCACTTCGAGCTGGGCAAATCGCTGTTCCAGGTGGGCGATCAGGAGCTGGGGCTGCGCGAGCTGCGCAAGGCCGTCGAGCTGAAGCCAGACATGCCCGATGCCTACCAGCAGTTGGGCGTCGGGCTCTATCTGCGGCGCGCCTATGAAGAGGCCATCGAGAACATGCAGCGCGCCATCGAGCTGGGCGACAACGCGGCCATCACCTACTACATCATCGGGCGTTCCTATCTGAACATCGAAACGCCCGACTGCGAAAACGCCGTGCCCAACCTGCGCCGGGCGCTGGAGATCAACGCCGACATGATTCCCTACGGCGACGCCACCGAGAGCATCCGCCTGTGCGGCGGCGAGCCGCCGTAAGCGCGCCGCACAGATTTGACCGATTCTGCATCTTGTTGTAAGATAGCCGTCGTTAGCACTCAGAGCATCAGAGTGCTAACGACCTTCTTTTTTTAAGCCCTGTGACCATGAGTCACACAGAAAACCAAACTCAGAGGAGCAACAGAGACCTATGAACCTCAAGCCGCTTGGTGATCGGCTGTTGGTCAAGCCGATCGAACAGGAAGAGAAGACCGCTTCCGGCATCATTCTGCCGGAGACCGCCAAGGAAAAGCCCCAGGAGGGCGAGGTGCTGGCTGTCGGGCCCGGCAGTCGCAAGGAAGACGGCTCGCGCATCGCCATGGATGTGGTCGTGGGCAATCGGGTGCTCTATGCCAAGTACGCGGGCACCGAGATCAAGATGGATGGCGCCAAGTACCTCATCTTGCGTGAGAGCGACGTGCTGGCCATCGTCGGGTAACACCTGACCTGTCGAACGAAATAGCACAAACACAGAAACAACTTTGAAGGAGCAGTGAGCTAACATGGCTAAGCAACTTATTTTCGCAGAGGAAGCGCGTCGCAACCTCAAGGTCGGCGTGGACGCCCTCGCCAACGCGGTCAAGACCACCCTCGGCCCCAAGGGCCGCAACGTTGCCCTGGACAAGAAATGGGGCGCCCCCACCATCACCCATGACGGCGTCACCGTGGCCAAGGAGATCGAGCTGGAGGATCCCTACCAGAACATGGGCGCCCAGCTTCTCAAGGAAGCCGCCACCAAGACCAACGACATCGCCGGCGACGGCACCACCACCGCCACCGTGCTGGCCCAGACCATCGTGAGCGAGGGTCTGAAGAACGTGGCCGCCGGCGCCAACCCCATGCTGCTCAAGCGCGGCATCGAGCGCGGCGTGGCTGTGCTGGCCGAAGCGATCCGCGAGCAGGCCATCGAGATCAGCACCAAGGACGAGATCGCGGCTGTGGCCGCCATTTCGGCCCAGGATCCGGAGATCGGCAACCTGATCGCCGAGGTCATGGAGCGGGTCGGCAAGGACGGCGTCATCACCGTCGAGGAGAGCAAGACCGGCCTGGCCTTCGAGACCGAGTACGTCGAGGGTATGCAGTTCGATCGCGGCTACATCTCCCCCTATTTCATCACCAACCCCGAGCGCATGGAAGCCGAGCAGGAGGACCCCTACGTCCTGCTGACCGACAAGAAAATCTCGGCCGCGGCGGACATCGTCCCGGTGCTGGAGAAGCTGATCCAGATCGGCAAGCGCGACCTGGTGATCATCGCCGAGGATGTGGACAGCGAAGCGCTGGCCACCCTGGTGCTGAACAAGCTGCGCGGCGTCTTCAACGTCCTGGCCATCAAGGCCCCTGGCTTCGGCGATCGCCGCAAGGCTATGCTGCAGGATATGGCGATCCTGACCGGCGCGCAGGTCATCACTGAGGAGATGGGCCGCAAGCTGGAGACCGCCACCATCAGCGACCTGGGCCGCTGTGACAAGATCGTGGCCACCAAGGACGACACCACCATCGTCGGCGGCCGCGGCGACGACGGGCAGATTCGGGGCCGCATCGAGCAGATCAAGGTCGAGATCGACAACAGCACCAGCGACTACGACAAGGAGAAGCTGCAGGAGCGGCTGGCCAAGCTGGCCGGCGGCGTGGCCATCATCCGCGTCGGCGCTGCCACCGAGGTGGAGCTGAAAGAGAAGAAGCATCGCGTCGAGGACGCGCTGAGCGCGACCCGCGCGGCCGTGGAAGAGGGCATCGTGCCCGGCGGCGGCGTGGCCCTGATCAACGCGGTGGCCTCGCTGCCCAAGGCCGAGGCTGGCGCCGAGGGCGACATTCTGACCGGTGTGCGCCTCCTGCGCCGCTCGCTGGAAGAGCCGATGCGCCAGATCGCGGCCAACGCTGGCAAGGATGGCGCCGTGACCGTCGAGACCGTGCGCCGTCTGCAAAAAGAGCAGAACAACATGCGCCTGGGCTACGATGTCATCAGCGAAGAGTACCTGGACATGGTGACGGCTGGCATCATCGACCCGGCCAAGGTCACGCGCGGCGGCCTGGAGAACGCGGCCAGCATCGCAGCCATGATCCTGACCACCGAAGCGCTGATCACCGATATCCCTGAGAAGGACAAGGCCCCCGCGATGCCTCCGGGCGGCGGCGGCATGGACTTCTAGTCTCCCGTCCCTTCCTGACACACCATGGGCCGTCCGGCAAAGCCGGGCGGCCCATTCGTTTTGGATGGCTGCGCGAATGGATGCCCGCTATCACGTCGAAATCACCCGCCAGGCGCTGGCTGGCCATCTGGACGAGGCCGCGCTGCACGTGGTCGTGCGCGCCAACCTGGGCCAGGACAGGCTGACCAAGCTCGTCGGCCATCCAGAGATCCACTTCGACGACAGCGCCTTTGCCGCGGGCGAGGCCTATATCGCGGACCAGCGGCGTCAGGCCGTGGCCGCGCTGGAGCGGAACGACCGGACGGCCGCGCTGGCGGCCTTTGGCCGGCTGCTGCACGGCCGCCAGGACTTCTACGCGCATTCCAACTGGGTGGCGCTGTGGGTCGCCAGCCGCGGCGGGCTCGCCCACTGCTCTCCCGATCAGGTGGAGATTTGCCTTGATCCGCGGCTTGTGCCACAATTGATCTCTGGCGTGGGCGTTCCCTGGCATTTCATCGCGGTGCGTGTGCCGCTGCTGGGCCGGCTGGCCCGGCGCACCCTGATCCCCGCGGACTCGCACGAGGCCATGAACCTGGACCATCCCGGCCGCGGCCCGCTCTTCCCCTTCGCCATGGCCGCCGCGCTCCAGCACAGCCGGCTGGAGCTGGAGCTGCTGCTCAGTTCGCTGCGCGCGGCCGGAACAGCTATGATTTTGATCGATGATTCCTTGAGCGCGCCTTAGCGGATTACACGGAGCCGGAGCGGCCGCACCGATCACCGTCTGAATCACGGATTGTCACGGATTAGACATCCATGCGCCGGGCGCACAACCATCGATGAAAACGAGCGGGCTCGGTCGGAGACCGGCCCGAGCGGCTATTTTCAAGTCAGTGGATTACACGGAGCCGGAGCGGCCGCACCGATCACCGATCACCGTCCCCCGATCCCCGTCCCTCGTTCACCGATCCCCATGACCAAAGACCTTCTCCTCGCCATCGACAACGGCACCCAGAGCGTGCGCGCGTTGGTCTATGACCTGCAGGGCAACCTGGTGGCCAAGTGCCAGGTGCCGATCGAACCCTATTATTCGACGCAGCCTGGTTTGGCCGAACAAGACCCCGATCTTTTCTGGCGCGCGCTGTGCCAGGCGTGTCAGGGGCTATGGGCAGGGGAGGCGCCTGGGCTGCGGGAGCGCATCGCCGGCATGGCGTTGACCACCCAACGCGGCACGGTGATCAACCTCGACCGGCAAGGCCAGCCGCTGCGGCCGGCCATCATCTGGCTGGACCAGCGGCGCACCGAGGGTCTGAAGCCGGTCGGCGGGCTGTGGGGCGCAGCCTTCCGGCTCAGCGGCATGACCGGCACGGTGGCCTATCTGCAGGCCGAGGCCGAGGCCAACTGGATTCGCACGCACCAGCCAGAAAACTGGCGCGCCACCCACAAATATCTCTTCCTGTCTGGCTATCTGACCTACCGCCTGACCGGCCGCTTCGTGGACTCGGTGGGCTGCCAGGTGGGCTATGTGCCCTTCGACTACAAGCACCTGCGTTGGTCGTCCGATCGCGACTGGAAATGGCAGGCGGTGCCCATGGCGCGCGGTCTGTTGCCGGAGCTGACGCCGCCAGCCAGCCCGCTGGGCGAGATCACGGCCGCGGCCGCGGAGGCCACCGGCCTGCCCGCGGGCCTGCCGGTGATCGCGGCCGCGGCCGACAAGGCCTGCGAGGTGATCGGCTCTGGCAGCCTGGCGCCGCACGTGGGCTGTCTGAGCTATGGCACCACCGCCACCTTCAACACCACCCATCAGCGCTATGTTGAGATCATCCCCCTGATCCCGCCCTATCCGGCCGCCATGCCCAACGCCTACAGCCTGGAGGTGCAGATCTACCGCGGCTATTGGATGGTCAGTTGGTTCAAGCAGCAGTTCGGCCATCCTGAGCAGGCCGCGGCCGAGGCGCTGGGCGTCGCCCCAGAGACGCTGTTCGACGCGTTGGTGGAGCAGGCGCCGCCGGGCAGCCAGGGGCTGATCTTGCAGCCCTATTGGTCGCCGGGGATCAAGGCGCCGGGGCCAGAGGCCAAAGGCGCGGTGATCGGCTTCGGCGACGTCCACACCCGGGCCCATTTCTACCGGGCCATCATCGAGGGGCTGGCCTATGCCCTGCGCGAGGGCAAGGAGCGCAGCGAGCGGCGCAGCGGCGTGCCCATCACCGAGCTGCGCGTGTCGGGCGGCGGCTCGCAGAGCAACGCGGCCATGCAGATCACCGCGGACATCTTCGGCCTGCCCGCGGCCCGGCCGCATCTCTACGAGACCAGCGGGCTGGGCGCGGCCATCGATGCGGCCGTGGGGCTGGGGCTGCACGCGGACTTCCCCCGCGCGGTGCAGGCCATGACCCGCCTGGGCGATCTGTTCCAGCCCGACCCACAGCGGGTGAAGATCTACGACGAGCTCTACCAGCGGGTGTATCAGCAGATGTATCGCCGCCTGAAGCCGCTGTACAAAGAGATTCGCGCCATTACCGGGTATCCGACACGGCGAGGCTGACGGGCGAGGCTGAGTGCCGCGGCGACTTCCAAAGTCTTGGGCTGAGGGGATCAGCTCAGCGGCAGCGCGCCCAGCGTGATGCCGCCATCCACCACCAGCACGCTGCCTGTGGTGAAGCTGGACGCGTCCGAGGCCAGGTAGAGCGCCGCGCCGGTCAGCTCGTCCGCTTCCGCCATGCGGCCGGCCGGGGTCAGCTTGCCGATGCCGGCGCTGAGCGTGGGGTTGGTCCACAGCGCGGCCGAGAACTTGGTCTTGACGAAGCCGGGGGCCAGCGCGTTGACCTGGATGTTGGCCGGGGCCAGCTCGGCTGCCAGCGCCTTGGTCAACATGATCACCGCGGCCTTGCTGACGCTGTAGACCCCCATCCAGGGGCCGGGGTTGATGCCGGCGATGCTGGCCACGTTGATGACCTTGCCGCCGCCCTGGGCCTGCATGGCCGGCGCGGCGGCCTGGATCATAAAGAAATAGCCCTTGACGTTGACCTCAAAGATCTTGTCGAAGTGGCTGGCTTCGGCCGAGAGCAGGGGGCCGAAGTGGGGGTTGGTGGCCGCGTTGTTCACCAGGATATCGACGCGGCCGAACTCGGCCAGCGCGGCCTGGATCACCGCCTCGGCCGCGGCGGGGTCGCCGGCGTGCGCGGCCAGGGCGATGGCGCGGCCGCCGGCCGCCCGGATCGCCTCAGCCACCGGGCCGACGTTCTCCAGCTTGCGGCTGGTCAGCACCAGCGAAGCGCCGGCCTGGGCGTAGGCCTCGGCGATGGCCTGGCCGATGCCCCTGGACGCGCCGGTGACGATGGCGGTTTTGTTGGTCAGATCGAACATGGTGGTTCTGCTTCACTCCATCAGAGATTTGATGAGATCGTCGCGCTCCACACCCAGATGATCCGCTATATCTCGCAGCACAGCATTGAGCGTGCCGACGCGCAGCGGCTTGTGGCGTGGGATGGTCACATGATGTTCTCCACCCTTGAACGTGGTCAATCGCATGTGGCTGCCAGTCTGGCGGTTGAGTTCATAGCCATGCCTGCACAACCGGCCTGCCAGTTCCTCTCCACCCAGATCGCGCGGCAGCTTCATACAGCGATCACCTCGTCACGAACAACGTGCAGGCGAACCATAGCGGGCCGCAGTTCATCGTCAAAGTGACAAGTTACCGCATCTTGGACGGCTGCCTTCAGTTCTTCCCAGGTATCCGCTTCCGTGTAGATCGAATGTCCTAAAGCCTGAGCGATATAGCCACCTTCTGGGGCTTCCTCGATCAAGAAAATCAGCTCGCCTGTCATACCATCCGCCTTTCCATACATGCTCTGCGATCGCCCTTCCTAACTCGATTGGCCACATTATAGCGCAACATCAACGGTCACACTAACTCCTGGCCCCCAACTACGCACACGCAGCTCGTTCGCGAACCGCCTGTTCCTTGCAGCGCTCGTACAGCCGGTCCGCCCCCAGATCGATCTCGCCCTCCCAAACCGGGCTGTGACCCCACTCGCCCACCTGGACGCGGGCAAAAGCCGCCGGATCGCGCAGCGGCGCCAGCGCCTGCAGCCGGTTGATCGGCTCAGCCAGATCGACCTCCAGCCGCTCACCGGTGGCCCAGGCAATGCGCAGACGCGTCGGACCAATGGCTTCGACGGCATCGAGAAAGGCGAGGATCGTTTTTTTGGCTAGACCTTCCATTGTTCCCGCCTCTCCAAGGCTTGCAGCAAGCATTCAGCGCCATGTCCATACGTGCCCAGCCAGTTGATACTTCGGCCCGTCAGGTGGCGCTGGCGCATGGCCAGAATGCGGAGTGCATCGTCGGGTTCCACTCGTTCAGGCACGCCCAGTTCGGCAGAGAATAGGTCGGGCAACAGATCGTCCCGCCCCAAAACCGCTTCCAGGCGGCGGCGATGTTTCTCTTGCAGTCGCACCGCCGCCGTGTAGTAGCACCTAAAGCATGTTTGCGCTGGCGGTGGCATCAGGCGCAGCGCAGCGGCGGCATGACACGCGAACTCAGGGCGGCGCATCAGCAACGGGATCAACGCCAGCCGCAAGCGCGCCTCGTCGCTGGCCGCCAAGGATGCCAGCAATACGGCCGGTTGCGGGGGTGCAGTCATGGGTTGGACTGGCGCATGCGCGATGAACGGCACATCCAGCGCAGTCAATGCCACTGCGAGTTCAGCCCCTGTCATAGCGGGAAATCCGGCGCTGTTCCTGGTGGGATCCAGAACCGTCTGTACATTGTCGGCCAGCACGTTGCAGCTCCTCAGCATGTCCACTGCGATGTCTACTCGCTCAAGTCCATGAGCATTATAGCGCAGCAAGCGCAGTTTTTCCAACCCCCATTACCCAACCTGGACAAGTCAATGGGATGGTAAAGATAATTATGGACAGTTCGATACTTTCCCAGGCATCGAACTGTCCAGGGGAAAACTCGCCGGCCTGTTCCTTGCAGCGCTCGTACAGCCGGTCAGCCCCCAGGTCAATCTCGCCGCCCCAGATCAGGCTGTGGCCCCTCTGTTTGTAGGCGTTCCGCAAGCCACAGGTTGACCAGCGTTTCGGGCAGAATGCCGCGCAAGCGCGCCTGGGCTTCGACGCGGCTGTAGACTTCGGGCGCCAGCGTCACACGACGCCGGCGCATGGCTCTGACCTCGAACTCGACTTCCTCGGTTTGATGCCAATAGTCGGCCAGGCTGTGCGTGTCCCAGAACTGGGCGATCTCATCCAGCGTACGCGCCTGGGAGATACTGGTCAACTGCGTGGTCTCACTTTCGTTCATAGCGTCTGCGCTCCTGGCGGTCCATATCTCTTGCGCTCAAGATCAAAGCCGTGTTGATGGTTCTTGCTCCTACAACTCCCCTCGAAACGCCCGATCCAGCACCGCCGGCAGCAGCGCAGTCAGCTCGGATAGCGTCTCCCACCACGCGGCTCACAGCTTGGGTTCGACATAGAGGCGGCAGGTGTCGGCTTCGCTCATGGAGCAGAGCTTTCGATAAGAGGCAGCCTTCGCACACGCATACGGCCCGGTTGAACCGTAACCACAGCGCCGCTCTCCAAATCTTCCCTCGCTTGGTTGCAGACGGTTCGCAAAAGGGTGGACAACGGTTCAGCGCGCAAGCCTTCGATCCGAAGCAGATACAGCATAGGCCAGCGTCTGGCGAATATCTTCCTCTTCCAGTTCTGGAAACTCGCGCCGTAGTTCGGCACGATCAGGATAGAGGGCTACCAACTCGACAACGCGTTTGACGGTAAGACGCAGATTCCGTATGCATGGTTGTCCGTTCATGCGGCCAGGGTGAAGGGCGATACGATCAAACCTCATCGACTTGAAGCCTCCTTCGATCAACGTTGCGTGTTGTTGTGAGCCGCTATTGTACATCAAAGCAGCACAACAGCCAAACAGATCAGAATCCGCAGCCACCGTGCCTGACGACCGACTTATCTCAGCCTACCCCTTGTCACGTTGTCCCACGCGCATTCTACCTTCACGTGTCACGCCGTTCTCACGCGCTCCCCGCTCGATTCAAGGCTGTCTGCAAGGACGGGCTATCGAAGGCATCTGCC
>JAJTXO010000600.1 GCA_021463315.1 Caldilineales bacterium
GTGTCGAGTGCTGCACCGACCTGGCCCGCTGCCCCGCGCCGGGCGCCAGCCCGGCGTCGCTGGACGAGATCCACGATGCGCTGCAAGGCGCGGTGGCGCGGGCTGCGCCTCCAGCCGGGGAGGACACGCTGCTGCTCAGCGGCGGCCTGGACTCGCGGCTGATCCTGGCGGTGCTGCTGAGCCAGGGACGCAAACCCAAGGCGCTGACCCTGGAACACGCCGGCTTTGCCCAGGGATTGGATGGCTTGCTGGGCAGACAGGTGGCCGAAATCGCCGGACTGGAACTGGATTTCCGCCCCACCCGTCCACAGTTCTACCAGTCAGCCGATGCGCTGGATGTCTTTTGCATCGCCGACGGCATGACCCCCAGCTTCGGGCTGTTCATCAGCCAGGTCTATCCGGAGCTGACGCCAGCCCTGGGCCGGGTCTGGGAGGGGCTGGCGTTGGACCTATGCCTGGGCGGCCAGCATCAGACCGGCGCCACGCTGCGCTCGAACCTGCCCGGGCTGCTGGCCTCGCGTCGGGCCAATCAGCGTTCCCTGCGCCAGTTCCTGCAGCCCGATTGGCTCGAACAGATTGAGGCCGGCTTCGAGCATGAACTGGAGCAGGAGCTGGCGCGCTATCCCGACACCGAGGATGGCTGGATCCGCTTTCAGATGGCCAATCGCAAGCGCCGCCGCGTCGGCCTGCCGCCGCACCAGATCTACACCCGCAAGACGCTGGCCCTCACGCCCGGCGTCGACGCCGAATTCGTCGATTTCATGTGGTCTACGCCAGTGCAGCAGCGGCAACGGAATTTCCTCCACGCCCAGCTTCTCCTGCGCTGCTGCGCGCCGCTGGCCGGCTCCGACGTGCTCACCGGCGAGCAGCGAACGCATATCGACCAGATCACCCAGGTCGGTTTGCCCCGATCCCGGCGCTCCTCGGAGCTGCTGCGCGGCTGGGTCAAGGGGCTGGGGCTGGCGCCCTATGCCCGCGATCTGCAGGCAAGGCTGGGTCGGGTTGAGCGCGTCAAGGTCGATGCTCTGCCCTCGGCCGCGCTGACCGAGACCCTGCGCACCACGGGGTTCGATCGGCCGGTCTATCGGCGGTCGGCGATCGAGCGGGCGCTGGGCCGGGCCGAGCGCGGCTCGGTCTATTGGCTGCACGCGCTGCTGCCGGTCTTCTACATGGAGCTGTGGCGCAGCCTGGGCGATCGGGCCGCGCTGGCCGCGCTGCGCCGGGATGTCTTCGTTGGATAGATCGACCACGAACATGAGCCGTTCGAACTTACGCACTACCTTTACCCAACCTCCCAGAGCGCTCGCCGTGCTGCTGGCGCTGGCCTTGGGCGCGCTGGTTGGCTTTGTGGCCGTCAGCCCGCGGCTGAACGGCCTGGGCGCGCCAGCCGATCGGCTGACAGAGCTGCTGCTGCCGCTGGCCGGCATCAGCCTGCTGCTGCTGATCAGCGTGCGCAGCCCGTTGGCCGGCCTGCTGCTCACCCTGCTGCTGGCGCCCTACAGCCGCTTCATTCCGCTGGACCTGGATCTGGGCGCGGGCATCCCGGCGCTAAGCCTGGCGCGGCTGATGGCGGGCTTCCTGGCGGTGCTGCTGCTCTATCAGGCCGCGCGCGGCCAGCGTCGGCTGCGTCCGCTGGCCTGGTCCGACCTGGTCTTGGCCCTCTTTCTGCTGGTCATGGCGCTGTCGGTGGCTGAGTCCCGTTATGGCTACGCCTTCGCGTTGCAAAGTCTGTTGGATGCCTATCTGCTCCCCTTCGTCTATCTGCTGCTGACGCGGCAGCTCGTGCGCGATCGGGGCGATCTGCGCTGGTTCTCCGCGACCCTGGTGCTGGCCGGCGTGGGCTTCGCGGCGTTGGTGATCCGCGAGCAGTTGACCGGCGAGGTGTTGTTCTATGGCCGGGAGGCGGCCCGCTATAGCCGCAGCTTTCAGAAGATCATCAGCCTGATGGGCAACGCCGCGCCCATGGGCATCAGCACGGCCATGACCCTGCCGTTGGGGCTGGCGCTGCTGGCGTGGGTGTTCAGCGACAAGGGGCCGGCTGGCCGGGGCCGCACGGCGGCGCGCGTCGTGCTCCCTCTGGCCCTGGCCGTGATCGCCCTGGGGGTCTACATGACCTACAACCGGGCCAGTTGGCTGAGCCTGGTCATCACCCTGCTGGTGTTCATGGCGCTGCGGCCGCGGCTGCGCCGGCTGTTGCTGCCCGTGCTGCTGGGGCTGGCCCTGCTGGCCCTGATCTTCTGGCAGAGCGTGATCAGCAGCCCGGCCGTCAACGAGCGCCTGTTGGAGGATTCATCGCTGGGCTTTCGCGGCCAGGTCGCACAGTTGGCGTTGGACATGGTGCAGGATGACCCGCTGTTTGGCCTGGGCTACTACAATTTCGGGCCGATCGCCAAGGAGCGCTACGGCTGGGATCCGGCGCCGATCTTCGGGGAGTATCCACCGGCCCATAACTCCTTGATGTTCATCCTGGTGTCGGGTGGGCTGCTGGCGCTGCTGCCCTATCTCGCCTGGTTCGCCATGGTGGGCTGGCAGGGGCTGCGCCGCTTCCAGGCCAGCGCCGGCGACGAGGAGACGCGCGACATGCTGGCCGCGGGCGCGGCCCTGCTGCTGCTCTACTTCGCCGCCTCGATCACCTTCGACGCGGTGGAGGCCACCGTGATGAACCTGATCTTCTGGGCCAGCATCGGCGCGATCTGGGGCGGCACGCAGCACGCCGATGCAAGGCGCCCGCAGGTGGCTACCGGCACGGGCGTTGATTTCGACAGCCCAAGCGCGGTGGTCGATACGCTGAAGGCTCTCTTCGCCGGCTGGCAGGAGGAGATGCTGTATGCTGCGGGTGGGCCTACCGGCGCAGGCATCGGCATGACGCGCGACAACGCGCTGCTGCTGATCATGGCCCATTGGACGCCTGACCCGGCGGCTAACTGCCCGGTCGATTAGCCGATCTCCGCCTGTGAGCTGACGCCGGAGCAGCGGCTGTGCACCGTGACCATCCAGGCGGCGACGAAGTAGCTCGTTCGTCGGGCGGTTCCAGTGGGGGGATGCGTCCTCTGCTCCTGGCGCTTGCCAATGGCTGGCCATCAATTGTATAATGTGGCCCTGCAACTGGGACCGGCCAGAGCAAGAGACGGCAAAACGAGATTCAGCACTTCTGTATCATCTCAATAGATTGGGGAGACTTCCGAAGTCTTATGGACTGTGAGCTCGTTTTG
>JAJTXO010000601.1 GCA_021463315.1 Caldilineales bacterium
TAAAGTGGTAAATTGGTGAAGTGGTAAATTGGTGAATGGGTCGCCGGTAGCGCGAACCAACGCCCCAATCTACCAACGCCCCAATCTACCAACGCCCCGATCTACCAATCTACCAATATACCAATATACCAATCTACCAACGCCCCAATCCACCAATCTACCAATCTACCAACGCACCAATCTACCAATCTACCAATCTACCAACGCACCAATCTACCATTCCCACCACCAAGAGACGCACCATGCAAGAAATCGCACCGGGCGTATACGTCCACCTCGACTTCCGCGGCAGCAACGTCGGGCTGATCGAGACCAGCAGCGGCAATATCCTGATCGACACCCCCATGATCCCCTCGGACAACCAGCGCTGGCTGAGCTACATCCGCCAGGTGACGGGGAACAAGCCGATTCTGTGCGTGATCAACACCGACCATCACCGCGGCCACGTGCTGGGCAACCAGTTCTACGATGCGCCGGTGATCGCCCACGACCTGGCCTGGAAGAACATGCGCGGCTACGGCGCCAACTTCTGCCAGCGGGTGGTGGACTCCTTCAAGCGCGAGCCCAAGGTGCAGGCCGAGCTGGCCAATCTGGAGATCGTACGGCCGACCATCACCTTCGACTCGCGGCTGGACCTGGAGTATGGCGGCAGGACCATCCGCCTGATCCACGTGGGCGGCCACACCGAGGCCACCATCCTGATCTGGCTGCCCGAAGAAAAGGTGCTCTTCGCCGGCGACACGGTGTGGAGCGATCAACACCCCTACATGGCCCAGGCCAACAGCAAGCAATGGCTGGAGGCGCTGAGCTACATCCGCAAGCTGCACGCCACCAGCATCGTGCCGGGCCACGGCCCCGTCACCACCATCGAGTCCACCGAACCGCTGTCGGAGTATATCCGCTATGTACGCCGCCAGGTGCGGGTGCGCATCCGCCGCGGCATGACCAAACAGGAGACAGCCAGCTCCCTGGTCAAAAGCCTGGTGCCCATGTTCCCCGTGCCCAGCGACCGGCGCAGCAAGATCGAGTCGCAGATCAAACAGGGCATCAACCGGGTCTACAACGAGTACAAGAAAGGCACGGAGCCATCCCGGCCAGACCCAGACGACGACAACGAGGCCCTGGACTTCGAGCCGGACGAGACCCCGACCGACGATGAGCCGCTGGGCGATGCCATCGACCTGGACGGGAACAGCCAGGAGGACGAAGACCGCGGCTATCGCGAGGGCGACGAGCGCGACGAGGAGCACGATGACGACGACGAGCGCGACGACGCGTTCGATCTGGACGACGACTTCGATCTGGACGAGTAATCCCATGCCCCAATTCGACGAAACAGTTGTGTTGGCTGAGTTGACCCGCGGCGCGGTGGTGGAAAGCAGCCATCGCGGCGCGTTGGCGGTGGTCGACAGCCAGGGAGCCCTGCTGGGCGCAGCCGGCGACCCGCATCACCTGGCCTACCTGCGTTCGGCTGCCAAGCCCTTCCAGGCGCTGCCCACGGTGCAGGCCGGCGCGCTGGAGCATTTCGGCCTGAATGAGTCGGCGCTGGCGCTGATGTGCGCCTCCCACTACGGCACAGAGGAGCACGTGGCCATCTGCCAGCGCATCCTCGACGCCATCGGGCTGGACGTGAGCGCGCTGCGCTGCGGCGTCCATTGGCCCATCGACGAAGAGGCCAGTCGGCGGCTGGCCGCGGCCGGGCTGGAGCCGGACGCACGCCACAACAACTGCTCGGGCAAACACGCGGGGATGCTGACCCTGACCCGCCACTGGGGACTGGAGGATCTCGATTACACCCAGCCTGACCATCCCGTGCAGGTCGCCATTCAGGCGCAGATCGCCGCCCTGACCGATCTGCCGGACGAGGCCATCCTCACCGCGCCCGATGGCTGCACCGTGCCCGCCTTCGCCCTGCCGCTGGCCAGCGTCGCGCGGGCCTTCGCCCGGCTGATGGCGCCCGATGCGCCGCCCGCACAGCGGCGCATCGTCGCAGCCATGCAGGCCTATCCTCACCTGGTGTCCGGCCACGGCGCGCTGGACGAGACGCTGATGCAGGCCGGCGCGGGCGCGATCGTCAGCAAAGGGGGCGCTGAAGGCTACCAGGGCGTCGGCATACGCACGCCCGACGGCCGCAGCGTGGGCATCGCGCTGAAGATCGAGGATGGCGGCAACCGGGCTCGGGGTGTGGTGACCGTGGCCGTGTTGGAGGCGCTGGGTCTGGTGGAGCCGGCCGTGCTGGCCCGGCTGGAGCCGCTGCGCCGGCCCGCGATCAAGAACCATCGTCAGCAGGTGGTGGGCGCGATGCAGGCGGTGATGACCGTCACCCGGCCGGCGGCCACGGCTATGGCAACGCCTTGAGCTGGCGGCGGGCCTTGCTGGCTGTGGGCGGACTGATGGCGCTGGGCGCGGCCGTGGGAGCGCCCACGCCCTTGCACCCCGCGGGCGCGGCCAGCGCGGCCTACAACGCCAGCCTGCTGGCCGAGATGCGCCTCTTCGCTGCGCTGGCCGGCGCGCTGCTGCTGGCCGTGGCCCTGCTGCCGCGGCCACTCGCGCGGCTGGGGGAACGGCTGGCGCCGCCGCTGCTGCGGCTGGATGGCTGGCTGCAAGCTGGCCGGCGCTGGAACCTGCTGCTGGCTGGCCTGATCCTCCTGGCCGCGGCCGCGCTGGCCGGCTACAGCATCGCCCGCCACAACGCCTTCAACTCCAAAGCCTACGATCTGGGGCTGCACGCGCAGGTGTGGTGGAACACCAGCCAGGGACGCCTTTTCGCTGGCTCGGTGGAGGTGGACAACTACCTGGGGGATCACGTCTCGCCCATCATTCTGCTGCTGGCGCCGCTCTACCGGCTCTGGCCCGACGCGCGGCTGTTGCTGTTGCTGCAAGCCGCGGCGCTGGCTGTGGGCGCGTGGCCGCTGGCGCTGCTGGCCCGCGGCCGGCTGCGTCCCGACTGGCCGCAGGGCGCGCACCTGGCCAGCCTGCTGCTGGCCGGCATCTATCTGAGCTATCCGGCGCTGGGCTTCGTCAACCGCTTCGAGTTTCACGAGGAAATCTTCGCCGTGCCGCTGTTGCTGCTGGCCTTCTGGGCGCTGGAGGCGCGGCGGCTGGGGGCGATGAGCCTGGCGCTGCTGCTGACGCTGCTGACCAAGGAGGAGGTGGGGCTGACGGTGGCCGCCTTCGGGGTGTGGGCCTGGTGGCGCGGACGCTCGGCC
>JAJTXO010000602.1 GCA_021463315.1 Caldilineales bacterium
AGACGGTCAGTCCTGGAGAAACCGGATCAGGGCTGGCCGTCTGCTGAAAGACGGTCAGTCCTGGAGAAACCGGATCAGGGCTGGCCGTCTGCTGAAAGACGGTCAGTCCTGGAGAAACCGGATCAGGACTGACCGTCTGCCGAAAGACGGTCAGTCCTGGAGTGCAGAGTAAACCATGAATGACCCAAGCCCAGTGGAATTTATTCCCGCGACTCTCGATGACCTTCCTTTGTTGCTGGCTATGATGCCCGGCGTCTACGTCTACGACGGCGAGTTGCCGGATGTGGATCGCTGGGCTGCGGCCGCGCTGGAGTTGATCCAGCACCCGGAGCTGGGCCAGATCTGGCTGATCTGCCACGAGGATCAGGTGATCGGCTACATGGTCGCCACCTACGGCTTCAGTCTGGAGTTCTACGGCCGCGGCATCATCATCGACGAGCTGTTCGTGGCCGATGCCTATCGCAGCCAGGGCTTTGGCCGGCAGGCTATCGAGTTCGTCGAGGACTTCGCCCGCAGCCAGGGTCTGCACTCGCTGACCCTGGACGTGGACATCGCCAACGCCCGCGGCCAGCAGTTCTACCAGGCCCGCGGCTTCGATTACTACCCGCACATGCATATCATGAACAAGCAGTTGGAAGTAGACAAGTAGACAAGTACACAAGGAAATAGGTACACAAGGCGGCGTGACCCGTTACCCTTGTCTACTTGTCTACTTGTCTACTTGTTTCCTTGTCTACTTGTCTACTTGTCTACTTGTCTACTTGTCTACCCCAACCAGGAGGCCCCATGTCCCTCGTTCCCATCATCATGGGTTCCAAGTCGGATCTGAAACACGGCCAGGAGATTGCGGCGGAGCTGGCCAGGTTCGGCATTGCCAGTGAGATTCGCGTCGCGTCGGCCCATAAGGTCCCGGCCTATGCGCTGGAGCTGCTGGCAGCCTACGAGGCCGATCCGCAGCCCAAGGTCTACATCACCGTGGCCGGCCGCAGCAACGCGCTCAGCGGCCTGGTGGATGGCAGCGTGCTGGCCCCGGTCATCGCCTGCCCGCCCTATTCCGATCGCTTCGGCGGCGCGGATATCTTCTCGTCGCTGCGCATGCCGTCAGGCATCGCGCCGGCCGTGGTGCTCGATCCGTCCGCCGCCGCGCTGCTGGCCGCCAAGATCCTGGCCCTGGCCGACCCCGCCCTGCGCCAAAAGATCGAGCAAGCCCAGCAGGCGGCGCGGCAGACGATTCTGGACGATGATCGGGGGTTGCGTAACGAGTAACTCGTAACTCGTAACCCGGAATGGAGCTCTGTGGCTTCGATTTCGAATCACTCGTTACACCGAACTGGCCACCCAGAGACAAACTCCGCGATTCCGGGTTACGAGTTACTCGTTACTCGTTAGGAATCCCTCTCCATCCCAACAAGAACACCCCACGAATCCGGGTTACGAGTTACTCGTTACTCGTTACGATTCACCCAACTCCCATGGACCAACACCTTCTCGACGACGACTTCGACCGGCCGCGTGAGGCTTGCGGCGTCTTTGGCATCTACGCGCCTGGCTCTGACGTAGCGCGACTGGCCTTTTTTGCCCTCTACGCGTTGCAGCATCGCGGGCAGGAGAGCGCCGGCATCGCTACCTGCGACGGCCACATGGCCTACATCCACAAGGGCATGGGGCTGGTGCATCAGGTGTTCAACGAGGAGAAGCTGGGGCCGTTGCAAGGGCATCTGGCCATCGGCCAGAACCGCTACTCCACCACCGGCGGCAGCCACCTGCGCAACGCCCAGCCCTATCTGATCGAGACCATGCACGGCCCGCTGGGGGTCGGCCACAACGGCAACCTGACCAACGCGCTGCACCTGCGCCAGAAGCTGCTGGAGCGCGGCGTGGGCCTCAGCTCCTCCAGCGACAGCGAGGTGATCACCCAGATGCTGGCCGCGCCGCTGCCGGACGCGCCGCTGGGCCAGCCCGACTGGGAAGGCCGGCTCGCCAGCTTCATGGCCGAGGCCGAGGGCGCCTACTCGCTGGTGATCCTGACCCGCGACGCGGTCTATGGCGTGCGCGACCCGCTGGGGCTGCGGCCGCTGTGCATCGGCCGGCTGCCTGAGAACGGCCACCAGGCCGGCTATGTGCTGGCCTCGGAGTCCTGCGCGCTGGGCACCATCGGCGCGCAGTTCGTGCGCGAGGTGCAGCCGGGCGAGATCGTGCGGCTGGACGTGGCCGGCCTGCACAGCCGGCAGGCCATCGATCCCGCGGCCGAGCCGGCCTTCTGCATCTTCGAGTACGTCTATTTCGCCCGTCCCGATTCGGTGATCGAGAGCCAGACTGTCCACCGCGTGCGCCAACGGCTGGGCGAGGCGCTGGCTCGCGAGGCTCCGGCCGAGGCCGACATCGTGGTAGGCGTGCCCGACTCCGCCACGCCGGCCGCCATCGGCTATGCTATCGCCTCTGGTCTGCCCTACACCGAAGGGCTGACCAAGAACCGCTACATCGGCCGCACCTTCATCCAGCCCGACGACCGGCTGCGCAAGTCGGGCGTGCATCTCAAGTACAATCCGCTGCGGGCCAACCTGGAGGGCCAGCGGGTGGTGTTGGTGGATGACAGCATCGTGCGCGGCAACACGGCCGGTCCGCTGGTCAAGCTGCTGCGGGAGGGCGGCGCGGCCGAGGTGCATGTGCGCGTCAGCTCGCCGCCGGTGCGCCATCCCTGCTTCATGGGCATCGACATGGCCCGCGGCGAGGACCTGATCGGCTACGCCAAGAGCGTCGAAGAGATTCGCCAGCACATCGGCGCCGATAGCCTGGCCTATCTGTCACACCAGGGCATGCTGGCCGCGGTCGAGGCTGGCCTGCACGGCTCGCGCGGCCATTGCAGCGCCTGCTTCACCGGCTCCTATCCCATCCGGCTGGAGGCGTATTGGACCTCCAAAGAGAAGCTGGCGTTCGAGGGGATTTGGGGCTAGATCGGTGAACGGTAAACCGGCAGAGGTCAGAGGTCAGAGGTCAGAGGTCAGAAGTCAGAGGTAATCGGTAATCCGATCACCGATTACCGATCACCGATTACCGATTACCGATCACCGATTACCCGATCACCCGATCAAAAGGTAAGCACTATGGCGTCACAACTTGTTTTGATCATCGGCCGCGGCGGGCGTGAGCATGCGCTGGCGTGGAAGCTGGCGCAGTCGCCGCGGGCGCAACGGGTGTGGGT
>JAJTXO010000603.1 GCA_021463315.1 Caldilineales bacterium
CACACCCACGCGCGGCCCAAGCCTGCTTCGCCTGGTGTTTTGTATCATCTCAATAGATTGGGGAAGACTTCCGAAGTCTTATGGACTGTGATCCCGTTTTGAACAAATCTGCGCAGACTTCGGAAGTCTCGACCCCGGTTTTTTGAGATGACACGTGTTTTGCGTAAGCTTTGGCAGTATGCATAATGGGCATACCTGTGGCGCTGGCGCGGGCCAGTGTTTGGCACAGGGCCTGCTTCCCAGACGAGGACCTGGTTCCGTGGCGACAGACAGCATCCCGAGCCAAAGTGAGATCGTAGCATTTCTGCGCGCGCGCGAGCGCCTGGCTGCCTGGCCGCAGGCCGAGGTGGAGAAGATGGCGCGGGAGGTGAATGCTATCGAGGTGCCGCAGGGGAGCTATGTGTTCGACACCAGCTACCAGGCCGACGACGCTTACCTGGTCTACACCGGAACGGTGCGCCAATCGGTGGTCAACGCGCAGGGGGCGGAATGGTGGCATCGCACGCTGCACGATGGCGATTTCTTCACGCAGCAAGCGCTGTTCCGGGGGGCCAGCTACGCCAGCACGGCCCGGGCCGAGGCGAACTCGGTGTTGCTGCGGGTCAGCGCGGCGCTGCTGAGCGATCTGCTGGGCAAACATCCCGAGCTGTGGTCGATCTTCTACACCAACACCGCGGCGCGCTTGCAGGCGATTCCTCTGCTGCGCTCGCTGGACGACCATCAGATCGAGCGTCTGTCCGTCACGGCCCAGGAGCACTCCCTGGAGGCCGGCGCTGCCATCTGCACGGCCAATCAGCCTGAAGGCTATCTCTACCTGATCGATCGCGGCCAGGTGCGCGTCACCGCGCAGATGCAGACCGAACTCAGCGGCAGCGGCCAATTGATCGCCACCACGCCCACGCCGGAGACCGTGCGCCAGCAGGGCTTCGATCCTCTGCCCCAGATCCTGACCGCGGGCAACTACTTCGTGGGCGGCCTGATGCGCATTCCCCATCAGTTGTGCGTCACGGCCGAAGCGGCCACCCAGGTCACTTTGATCAGCATCGCCGCCACCTATGTCGAACAGATGGAGAGTCGCTTTGCCGACGTGCAGTACATGTTGGCTAACCGGCTGGCCATAGGCGACAGGCTCCAGCAGGCCTTGCAGAACGATCCCCTTTTTGCCGGGCTGAGCAGCCAGCATTGGGCCGATTTGGCCACTGTGACCGGCTGGGAGCATGTTCCCTCCAACCTGGATGTGACCCGCCAAGGCCAGGTGGGCTCCAAGCTCTATGTGCTGGCGGCCGGCGCGGCCTTGGTGCGCGCCACCAGCGACGACGGCAAGGAGCGGCCGCGCCACTACAGCCGCGTGGGAGTCAGAGACAGCTACGGCATCAACGCGCTGCTGCACGGCGACCGGCACGGCGCCACTGTGCGCTCCATGGTGGAGCCCGGCCCACTGGGCGAACCGCTGGATGGCTCCGACTGGCTCAGCTTGCAGCATGACGACGTGCTCTATCTGACCCAGTCCCACAGCGAGCTCTGGATGGGCACCCGGCTATGGACAGAGCTGAGCGAGAAGCCCAAGGAACGCACGCGCTACAGTTGGCAGGACATCGACGAGGAGATCATCCTGTTCCAGCGCCGCCATTGGCTGTGGCTGGCCGGGCGTCTGGCGATGGTCTTCGCGGTGGTTTTCCTGCTCTATGGCCTGCTGGTGGCTGCCAATAGCCTGTTTTCCTCCCTGGAGCTGCACGGGTTCACCTATGCGCTGGTAGCGCTGCTGGGGCTGGGGCTGCCAGTGGCCTGGTTCGTGGCCGACTACCTGAACGACTACTATATCATCACCACCAAACGGGTGGTGCGCTACGAGCGGGTGCTGATTTTCTATCAAAACCAGCAAACCGCGCCGCTGGAGCGCATCCAGGATGTGACCAGCCAGGCCAGCATCTTCGGCAAGCTGTTCAACTATGCGCTGCTGACCATCACCACCGCGGGCATGGGGGTGATTCTGTTCGAGATGATCCCCAGGCCCGAGGAGGCGGAAAGCCGGATTCGAGGCTTGCAGACCAAGGCGCGCGCGGGGGAGCTGGGCGCCCAGCGGGAAAACCTGCGCAGCAAGATCCTCTCCCGCCTGAAGATGCGCCTGACCCCGAACGTTCCTGAGCGTGTGCTGCCGCCGGGCACGGCCGTGTTGCCGCAGCTCAGCCGCTGGCAGCGCTTCTGGCATCGCCTGACCAACCCTTGGCGGCGCTTTTGGCGGTGGGTGCGCTCGCGGCCCGAGGCGGCCCGCTTGACGCTGATTCGCGTGCTGCCCAAACACACCCAGGAAAAGCTGGCCAAAGAGCGCGCGGCCAAGAAGAGCCGGGAGATCAAGCCCATGGACGACGACATCGTCTATCGCAAGCATCCCTGGTTCTTGTTCAAGGCTATCGTGATTCCGCTGACGGTGCTCGTCGTAACGGCGCTGCTGATCCTCTTTGGCGAGCTGAGCATTCGCCATCTGCGCGAGAGCTTCCGGGTCGCTGGCTCGCTCTACGGCATCCTGCTGCTAGTCTGCCTGCTCTGGCTCTGGTTCCGCGTGGAGAACTGGCGCAACGACAAGTATATCCTCAGCCAGACCCACATCACCTACATCTTCAAGATTCCGCTGGGCCTGTATGAACGCCGCCGGCAGGCTGAGTGGGACAAGGTGCAGAACGCCAACTTCGTGGTGCCCGGCCTGTGGGCCAATCTGATCAACTTCGGCACGGTGGTGGTCGAAACCGCCTCGGTGGAAGGGCGCTTCGAGTTCCTGAACATCGGCAACCCCCGCAAGGTGCAGCAGGAGATCATGCAGCGGCTGGGCCTGGCGCGGGCCGCCCAGGCCCAGCGCACGCGCGAGCAACAGCAAACGGCCCTGAGCGAAACCCTGGAGATCTACAACGAGCTGATCCAGGACTGGGCCGCGCGCAACCAAGGGGTGGGCGCCGCGCCCCCCCCTCGCACGCCCGCCGTCAGCGACGCCAACCCACCCACCACCTGATCCGCAGGGCGTCTTCATCCCCTGATCCGCAGAGCGTCTTCATCCCCTGACCCCCAGAGCGTTTTCATCCCCTGATCCGCAGAGCGTCTTCATCCCCTGATCCCCAGGGCGTCCCGCCCGGCTCCGGCGACGACTCGCACTCAACCCGGCGAGACGCCTGGCGATCACTCCCATAGCCACCCCGATCCCCAGGGCGT
>JAJTXO010000604.1 GCA_021463315.1 Caldilineales bacterium
TCTACCCCGACTACGAGGTGACGACCCTGCTGGACGAGCTGCGGCAGCAGATGCGCTAGAAAGAATGAGTCTTCGTTTTTGCGCTGAGGTGAGGTTCTATGGGACAGATAGACTGGGTGCTTTCAATGAATTGGGTGGTCAGCGGCCTTATCGGTCTTGTTTTTGGCATCATTGGTGGTTGGGCGACCTATCGTTTCGATCGAAAGCGGGATGACCTCGCCTGGGAGAGGGACAAGCAAAGGATCCAAGATGAGTGGCAACATCAAAAGAGGCTCTTGGAAGCCCAGTTCGAACAGAGACTGGAAGAACTCGAAGCGCAGCTTGAGCGAGAAGAAAGCGAACGTCTTAGAAACACATTGCTAAGGGGAGTCGACAACCCCGATGAGGCCATTGCCAGAGCATTGCGAGCTAAAGTCCGGCTTTCAATAGACTATTTGAAGATAAGTGCAAGAACACTGGTGTCAGAATCAAGAGGCACGGATCTTCTGCTCTCTTTGTATCAGCTTGACATCGAGCACTTGACACATGAACAGTTATCAGGGATAGCACATGAGCTTGAAAGTGCAAATCTTGCATTGGCCGTACTGCAGGAGTTGCAGGCGCGGTTGCAGCGGAGCGAAACTGAAGAAAGGGAAGGACTTGAAGCAAACCTGTTGGGCGATGCAAAGAGCGACTCGTTCATTGAAGATATGCGACATCATTTAATCTGGCACCATCACGACTCAAGAGATGCCAAGGGATCCACTTGGTCAGCTGTTGCGGCTGAAGCAGGCAGACACAATTACGACTACAGATTTCTTGTCTTCTTCTTGAGGCTGAAGAACCAGAATCATGGCTGGCAGATACCGGGGACTCCATATACACCTGTTCCTATTCCATCATTGCAGGAATTCCTCGATATTCTTGAAATGAGGTTAGATCAAATCAAGAGAGTGTTGGATACTGGGGATCTCTCTCTGAAGTGGATTTGGCCTGCTAGTTGGGGACATGTGCCATGGAATGGGCCAATTGTCCTCACAGATACAGGCTCTAAGTTTGACGATGAGCATTATCTTGAAACCGCCAGAACAGACTACGTACAGACCAGAGCCGCAATCATCCAGTATAGGCTTATTGTGTAGGCAGGTCGGCTGGTAGTGTGTCGAGAATACCCCCTGAGAGGTCAGTTACAGGAGGCAAGTTTCAATGAAACTAGTTCGGTTCAGTATCCAGGGTTTCAAGAACATCGCCGATATTCACGTCGACGACTTGTCCGACATCAACGTCTTCTTCGGCTTGAACGATGTGGGCAAGTCCAACATCTTCGAGGCGCTGAGCTTGTGGCGTCGCTTCCTGGCCGCTTCCCGGTCACCGCGATCGGAGCAACCGGTCGAGGACTTCGCCCGTGCCTTCGGCGCCCATCTGTTCAGCCTGGGCGGCGTCGCTGAGCTGGGGATGGATGTCGATCTCATCATCGATAGCAGCGATCTGGCCCGCGATCATCTTGAGCGACAGATCGTGGAGCTTTTTCATGAGCGCATGCGGCAACTGGGCCAAACGCAGGTCCGACTGACCAGCCAGGTCAGGATCGCACTGCAAGGTAGCCAGATGGTCACCAGCAGCGCGGCATACTGGGAGAATGGCGGCGAAATCGGCCTGCATCCCAAGGATCTGGCGCCCCTGCTTCCCACTGTTCACGTGATTGCAGCCGAGCGCCGTTTTCAGGTCGAAGAACGCAACCGCGAGTCCTTCACAGGGTCGATCAGCCACCGCAATCTCAAGAAGGCGCTGTTCTACGCCTACCTGAGCGCCGATGTGCAGCAGAAGCTGCGCTTTGCTGCGATCAAGTCCGTATTGGCGCTGCCGCCGTTTTCCCTGGGCGAGCTGGACGTGGCGCTGGATCCGCACAGCGACCAGCTCGACATCGGCTTCATCCGTCCTCAAGGTCGCCTGCCGCTGGAGAACCTGGGCTCCGGCTCGCAGCAACTGCTGTTGGTGTTGGGGCAGGTCTTCCTGAACGATTTTCCGGTCATCGCCTTGGAAGAGCCTGAGATGAACCTGGCGCCGCAGCGCCAGCAGGAACTGATGGTCGCCCTGCGCCGCTTGATGCAGGATCCGGCAGTCAAGCTCAACCAGCTCTTCATCTCAACCCATTCGCCCTACTTCGAGTTCAGCGAGAACTTCTACGATGTCACGCTGGACGAAGACGGGCACACCCAGGTCCGGCGAACCACGCCTCAGGACTGGAGCGCCCATTTCGCGGTGACGCCGCTGGGGCCGGAGACCGGCGCGCGGCTCAACTCACTCAACCAGGTGCGGCTGTATGACCGCCTGGTGGAAGACCTTGACCTGCGACGCGGCGATATGGTGGTCTTCGTGCGCAACGACGCCGGCCGCTGGGAGCTGCGCAAGGCCGAAGAGATTGCCCAGGAGCTGCGGTCCATTTCAGCCAACAACGGAAAGTCATGAACCTGACAGCGTTGATCCTCGACACTAATGTGCTGTGGAATCTCGACCTGTGCCGGCGTTTGTCAGCCCGCATCGCGGCCGGCGACATGCAGGTCTATATCCCCACCTTGGTCCACGCCGAGCGGATCAGACAGATCGCCGAGCAATACGGCGGCAGCTTCGCCATCGATGTGGTGCGGCAGTTCATCGCTGATGCACGGTTCGATCTGCTTCCGCTGGCCACGAACCATGCTGAGGCTGTGGCCGATATCTGGCTGCAACTACGGCAAGGCGGAGCGAGCGAGGATACCTGGCGGGCGCACCGCTTTGATATCGTCCTGTGCGCTGTGGCGCGCGCTTCGGGCTACACCCTGGTGACCGATGAGACCGGCAGCCACTTCGCCGTCGTTTCTGATCGGATCGACCTGGCGGAGCTTGAAGCGCTGTTGGACGGCGTACCGGAGTAGATCTGTCTGTGGAGCAACTCCAACCACGCTGGCAGCTTCCCCACACCTGGTCAGCCTTCTTCGCCCGCCACGGCAGCCTGACCCCGGTCCGGCAGCAGGCGATTCCCCCGATTCTCGACGGACACAACACCCTGGTCATCGCGCCTACCGCCTCGGGTAAGACGGAGGCGGTGATCGCGCCGCTGCTGGAACGCCACGTGCTGGGCGCGGCGGCCGGCGCACGCCGCTCATGGCCAAGGGGCTGCCGCGCGGGGTCAAGTTCCCCAGCATCTACACCGTGGGCCACAACGGCCGGCAGATCGCCT
>JAJTXO010000605.1 GCA_021463315.1 Caldilineales bacterium
AGCGCCTGGTATAGCCCGGCCACCGACGCCAGCCCGCTGGCTGGGCTGGCCCTGGTGCAGCAGGCCCAGGCCGCTGGCCTGAGCGCTCAGCGCGCGACCAACCAGGTGCTGCGCGCCGCACTGGCGCAACTGAACGATACCGCGCCCGACCATGCCCACCTGCTGACCCGCCGCTTCATCGACGAAATCCCCGTCCATCAGGTCGCTCGGGAGCTCAACCGGGCCGAGGCCAACGTCTACAGCCGTCAGCGCCGGGCTATCGACGCCCTGACCGCGCTGCTGGCCGAGATGGAGCAGCAGGCCCGCAGCCAGCAGATTGTCCGAGCCGAGGCGCGTCTGCCCTGGCTGGAAGGCCAGCAGGTGTTCGGCCTGGAGGCGCTGCTGGCGCGCCTGTTGCCGCTGCTGACCGCGCCAGAGCCGCCCCATCTGATCATGCTGACCGGCATGGGCGGAATCGGCAAGACCACCGCGGCCCGCCACGCGCTGGAGCGGGTCATCCGCAGCAGCGCGACGCCTTGGGAGGTGGGCTGGGTCAGCGCCCAGCAGCACAGCTTCCCCCCCGGCCACGGCATCCGGCCAACCGGCGCGCCCGCCTTGACCGCCGACGATCTGCTGGTGGCGCTGGCTGTGCAACTGTTGCCAGCCGAAATGCGCCTCGCGCCCCTGACCAGCCAGCACAGCCTGGCCAGCCTGCAAGCCCACCTGCGCCAGACGCCCCATCTCGTCGTTATCGACAACCTGGAAACCCTGACCGACGTAGCGGAGTTGATGCCCACGCTGCGCCGCCTGGCCGGGCCCAGCCGCTTCCTGCTCACCTCCCGCCGCGCGCTGCCGGCAGAGCCCGATCTCTACCATCTGCCCACGCCCGAGCTGAACCAGCAGGACGCGCTGGCGCTGCTGCGCCACGAGGCGCGCATGCGCAACCTGGCCGCGGTCAACAGCGCCAGCGACGACGACTTAGGCCAACTCTACGCGGTCGTAGGGGGCAATCCCTTAGGTCTGAAATTGGTGCTTAGCCAGCTTTTCCTCCTGCCGCTGCCCCAGGTGGTGGACAACCTGCGCCAGGCGCGCGGCCAAACCATCGCCGAATTGTATCGTTATGTCTATTGGCAGGCATGGAATCTGCTGGACGCCGACGGCCAGGAGGTGCTGCTGACCATGCCCCTCTTCAGCCAGAGCGGCGCAGACCTGGCCAGCATCGAGCGGGTCAGCGAGGTCAAAGGGGGCCGGCTGGTGCAGGCGCTGGAGCGCCTGGCCGTGCTGTCGCTGGTCAACGTGGCTGGCGACCTGTGGCAGAAGCGCTACACCATCCATCGCCTGACCGAGACCTTCATGCTGCATGAGGTGATTCGCTGGCAGGGGGACGCGGCCGGCTGGGAGGATGAGCTGGCAGAGGCCGGCGCGCCGTGAGCGATCTGTCGCCGCTGACTGCCGCCGACGATCTGCTGGCCCGTTTTCGGCGCAAGATCGCGGCCAACGCGGCCGCCTGGCTGGATTTCGTGCAGGCCCACGGCGACGATCCGGCCGCGCTGGACCGCGAGCTGGCCAATCTGAGCAAGGCCGCCCAACAGGCGCTGACCGAGCCGCTGGCCCGCGACGAGGGGCTGGCGCTGGTGGGCGAGACCTGGTCGCACATCGATCGGCGCGGCCTGTGGCAAGAGTGGCACGCGCTGCTGACCGACGGCCTGCGGGTCAGCCGGGAGATCGGGCGGCCCCAGCACGAAGCGCGGCTGCTGGATCAACTGGGCGAGGCCGCGCGGCTGCTGGGCGACAACCGCCTCGCTCAGGAACACTTCGAGGCTGCTATCGGGCGCTACAGGAGTCTGGCCGAGCCGGCCGGCGCTGGCCGCGCGCTGGCCCACCTGAGCCAGGTGCAACTGGCCCGCAACGATTGGGACGCAGCCGGCCAATCGTGCCAGCAGGCTGTGGCAATGCTCACCGGCCTGGATCGGCCCAACGAGTTGGCGCTGGCGCACAACAACTGGGGCATCGTCTGCCAGGAACAGGGGCGTCTGGAAGAAGCGTTGACGCATTTCGAGCAGGCCGAAGCGGGCTTCCGCGCCGCCGGCGCCCTGCGCGGTCAAGCCAAGGTCATCCTCAACCGCGGCGACACCTATCGCCGCCAAGGCCAAAGGGACGCTGCCGAGGCCACCTTCCGTCGTGCGCTGCCATTGTACGAGGAGAGCGGCGATCGGCTGGGCATGGCCATCCTGCAGATGAACCTGAGCATCGTGCTCTATGAGCGCGACCAGCCCGCGGAGGCGCTAGGGCTCAGCCTGGAGGCTGAGACGGCCCTGCGGCGCCTGCGCAACCGCTCGATCCTGGCCCGCGTTTGTAACAACCACGGCATTTTCCTCACCGCGCTGGGGCGACTGTCCGAGGCCGAGGAGGCTTTCGAGGAAAGCGCGCGGCTGCACCACGAAAACGGTGACCGGCTCTATGCGGCCAGCGCCCTGATCAACGCCGCGGAGGTGTTGATCGATCAGCAGCGCGCGGCCGAGGCCAGCCCGCGGCTGGCCCAGGCGCGGGATTGGCTGGATACACTGGCCCAGGCCCCCCGCTGGCTGCGCAACGACTACCAGACGCAATCCGCGCGGCTGGAGGCGTTGGCGGGAGCGCAGCCAGCGCCGTGAGCGGGCTGCACCCCACGCCATGCTGGGTCAATCGCCACAATGGCCGCTGCCGTGGCAGCTACCGTCCGGCGCAGGAGGCGCCGCGGTCGGCGCCAGATAGATGTCGTCGGCACTGGCTACGCCCGACGCCAGGCTAACGCCGCCGGCATGGGCAGTGAGCGCCGGCATGCCGGGCAGGAGGGTCGTCAGCAACAGGGTTGCCACGACTGCACTGAGAAACAGGCGCTGGTGCATCGTTCAGTTCTCCTTTCGCAGGATTGGAAGAACTGAGCGCTGGAGCTCCACGATCCGGCTGGGGGCCAGATCGCCCGGAACGCCCATCCCCGGACGGGGGGCTATCGGCTGGCCGGGCCGATAGCTTCTGCTTGGCCAAGAAGAAGCGCGGCCCAGGCCGAAATCTTTCATCGGCGGAGGGAAACGGGCAAAAGTCCCCGATTTTGCCATCGCGCTTGACGCTGCACGCCAGCACGCTATAATGAGCGCCCCCCGCTCCGCGAAACATCCCGCCGAGCCGGGCGGGGACGCCACCCCCCGTGATCCGCGAGGCGTCCCCCCGAGCCGGGCG
>JAJTXO010000606.1 GCA_021463315.1 Caldilineales bacterium
CATCTCAATAGAGGGGGAAGACTTCCGAAGTCTTATGGACTGTGAGCTCGTTTTGAACAAACCTGCGCAGACTTCGGAAGTCTCGACCCCGGTTTTTTTTAGATGATATCATGGCGGGTGTGCAAAGTTTGGCTGGGTCTAGTGATCGATGTGGACGACATGCTGCGGCGTGGGCGGCAGCTTCTGCAGACCGTCGACCAGGAAGGAGGGATAGAGACGCAGGGTGGGCAGGGTCTCCAGCGGGAACCATTGAAAGAGGAGCGGCTTGCCATGTTCGTCGCCCAGAAAGGGCCCCGCCGCGCTGCGCTGCGGCCAATCGGTCGGCACGTGCATCAGGAAATAAAGGCCCAGCTCATGGTGGTCTAGCCCGCAGTACTGGAAGAAATTCTCCACAGTCCACAGCAGCCGCTCCACCTCGACCGCGATGCTCAGCTCTTCGACCATCTCGCGGCGCAGGGTGGCGATGGCCGGCTCCAGCAGCTCGGCCCGGCCGCCGGGCAGCGCCCAAAAATCGTCCTCCTCGGACTTGTGCAGCAAAACGCGGCCCTGGTCGATGGCCACGCCAACGACGCGGTTGACGAAGCGGACGTTTTCAGCGGTGAAAGTGATCATGGTGCTATGATACACGCACTGGGCGAAGTTGTCTACAACTGCCCGCATGGTTATACTGGGCGCAGCCCAAGCCTGCCGCCCGCCCACCGAGCAACCCCGTGCCTTTTCATCCTCTCTCCCCCATCGCCGCGACCAACCTGGTGCTCACCTTGCATCGCACGCCGTCCGCGGCCTGGTTTCATCAGGCGCTAACGACCGTCGGCCGGCTCTATCGCTTCGTGACCGCGGACGAGGTGCAGGCGCGGCTGGGCGGCCAGCCGCGCGGCAACGGCCTCTGCCACGTGACCTTCGACGACGGCGACCGCAGCTTTGTCGAGACGGCGCTGCCGGTGCTGGAGACGCTGCGCGTGCCGGCGACCCTCTTCATCGCGCCCGAGGTGCTGGCCAGCGGCGGCAACTACTGGTTCCAGGAGCTGCGCCATCTGCGCCAACAGGTGGACGATGCCTCGATTCGTCGCCAGGTGGCGGCGCATACGGGCTGGGACGAGGCGCAGATCGCGCCCTTTTCGCTGGCCGCGCTGTTCAAGACGCTGCCGCTGGCCAGCATCTGGGCGGTCATCGCCGCGGTGCAGCAGGCGCACGGCCTGGCGCCCGCCCCGCCGGCCAACATCACCTTGGCCGAGGCCGCAGCGCTGGACCGCCATCCCCTGGTGGCCATCGGCGCGCATTCGCTGAGCCATCCGGTGCTGGCCAACGAGAGCGACGCCGAGGCCGAGCGGCAGATCCGCGGCTCGGTGGAGCGGTTGACCAGCCTGCTGGGCCGGCCGGTGCGCCACTTCGCCTATCCCAACGGCGCGGCTGGCCTGGACTATGGCCCGCGCGAGCAGGCTCTGTTGGCGGCCGCGGGCATCGAGCTGGCCTTCACCACCGACAGCGGCTTCATCGGGCCGGCGACTGAGCCGCTGGCGCTGCCCCGCGCGGGCCTGGCCGCCAGCGATCGCGAGACCCCGCCCTGGATTCTCGCCAAGCTGTTGCTGCTGCCGGTCTGGGATCGGCTGCGGCAGGACCAGGAAAACCAACAGCGGCGCCGCCTGGCGTCGATCGTCAGCCAGCCAGCCGGGATCCAGCGCGCCGGCGCCTGAACAGCCTATCCAACAGGAGTGACCTATGCTACCCAAGACCGCGGACGTTGTCATCATCGGCGGGGGCGTCATGGGGGTCAGCGCGGCCTATCATCTGGCCCGGCGCGGCTGCACCGACGTCGTCCTGCTGGAGAAGGGGCCCTTTCTGGGCATGGAGGCCACCGGCAAGTGCGCGGGCGGCATCCGCTACCAGTTCAGCACCGAGATCAACGTGCGCCTGTCCCAACTCAGCCTGCCCATGCTGGAGCGCTTCCACGCGGAGCTGGGCCAGGACATCGACCTGCACTGGCCCGGCTATCTTTTTCTGCTGGACAACGAAGCTGACCTGGCTCTCTTCCGGCGCAACGTGGCCATGCAGAACCGGCTGGGCGTGCCGTCGCGGATCATCTCGCGACAGGAGGCGCAGGCGCTGGCCCCGCAGTTGCAGATGGAGGACATGCTGGCCGCGGCCTGGCACGCCGGCGACGGGCTGGCCGATCCCAACGGCGTGGTGCAGGGCTATGCCATGGGCGCGCGGCGGCTGGGCGCCAAGACGCTGACCAGCGTGGAGGCCACCGGCGTTCGCGTCGAGAGCGGCCGGGTGACCGCCGTGGAGACCTCCCGCGGCGTGATCGCTGCGCCGGTGGTGATCGACGCAGCCGGGCCGTGGGCGGGTGTGGTGGCGGCGATGGCTGGCGTGAACCTGCCGATCACGCCGCTGCGCCGCCAGATCGCGGTGACCACGCCGCTGGCCGGTCTGGCGGCCGATTTTCCCTTCGTGATCGACTTCAGCCGCAGCCTCTACTTTCACCGCGAGGGAGAGGGGATTCTGACCGGCCAGTCCAACCCCCACGAAACGCCCGGCTTCGATCAGTCGGTGGACAACGCCTGGACTGAACAGCATCTGGAGCTGGCCGCGTGGCGTTTCCCGCTGCTCAGCCAGGCGGGGCTGCTCAGCCAGTGGGCCGGGCTGTACGAGGTGACCCCCGACGCGCACCCGGTGATCGACCGGCTGAGCGAGCCGGCCGGATTCTATCTGGCGACCGGCTTCAGCGGCCACGGCTTCATGCATGGCCCGGTGACGGGGCTGCTGATCGCCGAGCTGCTGCTGGATGGCCGCGCCCATAGTTTGGACATCCACCAACTGCGCTTCAGCCGCTTCGCCGAGGGCGACCTGGTGCGCGAGCACAACGTGGTCTAGCCTGGGGCCTATGCGCTGGCCAGCCGTTTGGCCATCAGGATATCCGGCTTCCCCAGGCCGTTGGCGTCGGGAATCACGCCGACGACGGTATAGCCTTGCTTCTGGTAGAACTCGTAGGGGTGGCGCTTCAGGTTGCGGATGCTGCCGATGTGCGCCGCGACGTTGGGGTAAAGCTCGACGCCGGCCAGGCTGGTCATGCTGTCCTCGTCGTCGCTGCCCAGGAAGATCGTCACGCCGCCGCGCGCCTGCACGGCCGCCTCCAGCGCGGCCACCAGCGCGCGGCCGATCCCCTGGCCCTGCCGCGCCGGATCGACCACCAGC
>JAJTXO010000607.1 GCA_021463315.1 Caldilineales bacterium
ATCCAAGGAAGAGCTGCGCGAGGTGGTGGAGTTCCTCAAGGAACCGCAGAAGTTCGCGGCCCTGGGCGCGCGCATCCCCAAGGGGGTGCTGCTGGTCGGCCCGCCCGGCACCGGCAAAACCTTGATGGCCAAGGCGGTCTCCGGCGAGGCGGGCGTGCCCTTCTTCTCCATTTCCGGCTCCGAGTTCGTGGAGATGTTCGTGGGCGTCGGCGCCAGCCGCGTGCGCGATCTGTTCGAGCAGGCCAAGCGCAACTCTCCCTGCATCGTCTTCGTGGATGAGATCGACGCGGTGGGTCGCCAGCGCGGCGCGGGCCTGGGCGGCAGCCACGACGAACGAGAGCAGACGCTGAACCAGATCCTGGTGGAGATGGACGGCTTCGACACCGACACCAACGTCATCATCATCGCGGCCACCAACCGGCCCGACATTCTCGACCCCGCCCTGCTGCGGCCGGGCCGCTTCGACCGCCGCGTGATCATGGACCAGCCGGACGTCAAGGGCCGGCGGGAGATTCTGGACATCCACGTGCGGGGCAAGCCGCTGGGCGAGGACATCGACCTGGACTCCATCGCGCGCGGCACCCCGGGCTTCGTCGGCGCCGACATCGAGAACATGGTCAACGAGGCGGCGATCCTGGCTGCCCGCCGCAACCGGCGCACCATCAGCATGGCTGAGATGCGCGAGGCCGTGGAACGGGTGTCGCTGGGCGGGCCTGAGCGACGCAGCCGGGTGATCAAGCCTGAAGAGAAACGGATCGTAGCCTATCACGAATCGGGCCATGCCGTGCTGCGCAAGGTGCTGCCCAACACCGATCCGGTCTACAAGATCAGCATCATCCCGCGCGGCCAGGCGGCTGGCTATGTGCTCTCCTTCCCCGACGAGGATCGCGGCCTGGTCAGCAAGCCCTGGTTCATGGATTTCGTCACCGTGGCTCTGGGCGGCCGGGTGGCCGAAGAGCTGATCTTCAGCGAGATCACCAACGGCGCGCGCGATGACCTGGACAAAGTGACGCAGATTGCCCGCCAGATGGTCACCCGGTACGGCATGAGCGAGGCCATGGGCCCCATGGTCTACGGCCGCAAGGAGGAGATGGTCTTCCTGGGCCGCGAGATGTCTGAGCAGCGCGACTACAGCGAGGCCGTCGCCAAAGAGATCGACCGCGAGGTCAAGGCCATCGTGGACCAGGCCTATGCCACGGCCCGCGCCGCGCTGACCGAGCACATCGACAAGCTGAAGCTGGTGGCCGAGCGGCTGATCGAGGTCGAGACTTTGACGGCCGAAGAGTTCAACGCCCTGTGGGAAACGGGCAGCGAGGCGGCCCCGCCGCCGGCGCCCATCACTCCCCCGCTGGCGCCCAAGGCGCCGGAGCGCCGCTGGGAAGAGACGCGCAGCACGCCGCCGCAGCCCGCTGCCCCCCCCAACCCCGCCCCCTTCCCGGCCTGATTGCCGCGCTTGGCAGCCCCAGACGCTGCCGAGTGGCCAAAACCAGACCGCCTGACCCTGTAGTTTGTGCAGCCGAGGCCCGACGGGCCTCGGCTGTTTTGTCGCAACGAGTAACGAGTAACTCGTAACCCGGAATCGCGGGAGGTGTTTGAGAGGATGGCGGGTTAGGGTTGTACGTAACGAGTAACGAGTAACTCGTAACCCGGAATCGCGGGATGTTTTTCTGGATTCCGGGTTGTGTACAAACCGCAAATCAGCATTCTCACGCCCAATTCGCACCATTCCGGGTCACGCATTACTCGTTACTCGTTACGACTCAGCATACCAACACACGCATCGCTCCATTCCAGGTTACGAGTTACGAGTTACTCGTTACGACCATGCCCCTCATCACCATCACCCCCTACCCCTGGATCCAAGACATCGTCGCGCTGCTGCTCACCCTGGCCGGGGCGCTGCTGTGGCTGCGCCTGCTGGACACGTTGGCGCGCGCGGGAATCATCTCCCGCCATCTGGCGCGCAAGCTGATCCACACCGGCACCGGGCCGATCTTCCTGCTCTGCTGGCTGCTCTACAGCGGCCAGCCGCAAAGCCGCTGGCTGGCTGCGCTGACACCGGCCATCATCACCCTGCAATTCGCGCTGATCGGCCTGGGCGTGCTGAAGGACAAGGACGCGGTGCAGGCCATGTCGCGCAGCGGCGACCGTCGCGAGTTGCTCTATGGGCCGCTGCAATACGGAGTGATCTTCGTCTTTCTGACATTGGTCTTCTGGGTGGATTCGCCGGTGGGGATTGTGGCGCTGATGATCCTGTGCGGCGGCGATGGCCTGGCCGACATCGTGGGGCGGCGCTTCGGCCACGCCAAGCTGTCTTGGAGTCCCCACAAGTCCTGGGCTGGCAGCGCGGCCATGTTGGTGGCCGGCTTTGGCTTCGCGCTGGCCTATCTGCTGCTCTTCGCCCGGCTGGGCGTGCTCCAGATCGACGCAACGGCCGCGCTGCTGCCACTGGCGCTGATCAGCCTGGCGGCCGCCGTGGTAGAATCCGTGTCGGGCCAGGACCTGGACAACATCACCATCACCGTGACCGTGCTGGGCATGGCATGGCTATTGACCGATGGGCCGGGGGCGTGGGGCGTAAACTTTATGTAGCGGGCGGCGCATGGTCATGCTGGTTGAAGCATACCCCACTGCAACGCCAAGATCACGCAGACCGACGCCAACGGTCCGCAGGTGCCGCTACTATCCGAGTATCTTAACGGATTGTTCAGCCCATGCGCAGACTGGTTCAGCGCCTGCGAACCTGCACTGAGTCCGGTCGAAATGTTGCCAGGATCGGGTGCAATCGTGTCGGGCTGGATCCACCGGTTAAGATAAGGATCAAACCACCATGCGCCGTAGTCGTACAAACCGGTGCCCGTCTCGACGCGCTGACCGGTGTCCACTCCGCTTCGCTGCGGGAGGCTTCGCACTAGCGATACAGCGTCATCTGGCCGCCAGCGTCGTAGCGCGTGCCGCCGTAGGCATAGTAGCGCAACTCAGTCAGCCGCACACCGCTGCTGTTGGTCGTTATCGCCGTCGAGGTCAGATGATCGTTGAGCAGGTAGAACGTGTTGCCACCGGTTCTCAGCGCCACCCGGACGGCGCCGGCGTAGTAGTACTTTCTGACTGTCGTGCCGTTGTCGCGCTCGTAATAGTTGCCGATGTAGACGGTGGTCACACTGCCCACAGTGGCCTTGACC
>JAJTXO010000608.1 GCA_021463315.1 Caldilineales bacterium
AAGTCTGCGCAGGTTTGTTCAAAACGAGCTCACAGTCCATAAGACTTCGGAAGTCTCCCCAATCTATTGAGATGATACGGTGTGTTCAAAACGGGTTGCGCTTGCGTAGGACGATTGCCTTAGCTGCGCGAGGGAGATCGCGGGATTGCCGCCGGCCTTGGCAATGCAGCGATGGGCGATCTTCCCCGTCGACCTGCGGGGGCTTCAGCCCGTTTGGGGCGCGGCCGACGGCGTGACCTCCACCCCCTGCACGATATCGGGCGCCAGGGTCAGGGTTCCGTGGGCGGTCGCGATCAGCAGCCCGCCATCGCTGGCCGCGGCCAGCAGCGTGAGCGTCGCTCCCGGCGCCAGCCCACGCCCGCGCAGGAAATCGCCCACAGGCTCATCGGCCACGATCTGGCGCACCTGCGCCTGCTGGCCGGCGCGCAGCGCGCTCAATGCCAGCCGCGGCTGCCGCGCGGCCGCGTCCATGCTGGGGGGAATCGGCGCCATCTGTGGGCTGAGGCTGGGGTTGCCCAGATAGCCAGCCAGCCGCTCCGCCAGCTCATCGGGCGTCACGTGCTCGAAGCGACAGGCGATCTCCTCAGCCTGGGCCGGCTCCAGCCCCAGACGCTCCGCCAGAAACACCTCCCACAGCCGGCGCCGGCGCAGCACCCGCAGCGCCACCGCCTCGCCGGAGGGGGTCAGCGTCACCCCCTTGTACGGCTCATAGTGGACCATGCCGCGCTCTTCCAGCTTGCGGCACATCTGGTTGGCCGACACCGGCGACACCGCCAGCTCCTCGGCCAGCGCCGAAATCGGCGCGGGGCGGCCTTCCTGCTGCAACAGCGCGATGCGCAGCAGGTACATCTCCACGCTTTCGCTCATGGCTGGATTGGGGGTTGGAGAAGCTAGGGGAATTTGCAGGTGCATCTCGGTCTTTTCGCTTATCGTCTGATGGGCGCTGTGATGGTCCATAGAAAGTCTCGTTGCAGTTGCTCAGAAATCAGCCACCTACCACTCAGGCCGGTCTGTGCGCCGCAACCCGGGGTGGCCGGCCAAGCCGCCAGTTCCGAAGTTCGGTCGGGAGGCCTCAACGATCATAGCCATCGGGCCATGGTGTGTCAAGTTACACGACTTCGCCCTGCTGAACAAGTTCATCCTGTCAGGCGTGTAAAGATCGAACTTGGCGCAAAGCCTAACTCGTAGCCCGGAATCGCGGTCTGCTTCTTTAATACATCGTAAAGAAAGTTCTTGCGCACTGTCACCCTGAGGCTCGGCGAAGGGTCTCCGTTTTGCCAGGCGGCTCCTTCGCCAAGCCTCAGGATGACAATGCGCAGCAGCTTTTTACGAGTTAATCACTCATCCCAGCCCAACCTTCCCTAAACACACCTCCCACCCTTCCGGGTTACGAGTTACGAGTTACGAATCACTCCCCAAGAAAGACGACGGTGACCCATGACCAACAACAGACCTCTGCTCTACGCGTTGCTGGTTGTGCTGCTGGCCGGCCTGATTGTGGCCGTCGGCTGGGCAGGCTATAGCCTGCTGTCGCTGGCCTTCGAGTCGACTCCCACACCCACCGCTGCCCCCACCGTCGTCACCGTGCTGGTTGTCGCCACGCCAACGCCCACAGCCTCGCCAGCCGCCACAGCCGCGCCGGCCGAAACCAGCCTGCCATCGAACACCGCCACGCCCGCGCCCGGCCAGACCCCGGAAGTTATCGTGGCGGCCGACCTGATCAACGTGCGCGTGGCCCCTGGGCTGGACCAAGCCATCATCGGCAGCCTGCCCATGGGCACAGTGCTGCGCCCAGAGGGGCGCACGGCCGACGGCCAGTGGCTGTTGGTCTGCTGCGCCTTCGGCCAATGGGGCTGGGTGGCCAATCTGCCTGAGCTGGTCACCCTGAACTTCGACTGGGCCATGCTGCCTGTGGTGCAATTCCCCACCCCGCTGCCGCCGCAGCCCACGGTCGCGCCCTGGCCCACCGCCACCGCGACGCCCCGCCCGCCGACGCCGCCTGGCCCGCTGCCCACCTGGACCCCCTGGCCCACCTGGACGCCCGCGCCCACGGCTACACCGGTCCCGTTGGAGGGCTGGCGAGGCGAGTACTTCGCCAATCCCAGCCTGCAAGGCGCGCCGGCTCTGGTGCGCATCGACCCGGCCGTGCGCTTCAACTGGGGCTTTGGCAGCCCCGCGCCCGGCTTCCCGGCCGACAACTTCAGCGCACGCTGGACGCGCGCGGTCTGGCTGGAGCAGGGGCAATATCGCTTCCAGGCCCGCGTCGACGACGGCGTGCGCGTCTGGCTGAACGACGCGCTGATCATCGACGACTGGCGCGATGGCAGCGTGCGCACCGTGACGGCCACCCGCACCCTGGCGACGGGCTGGCACAGCCTGCGCGTCGAATACTTCGAACGCACCGGCGAGGCGGTGATCGACTTCACCTGGGAGCGCGACCCGCAAGTCTTTACCGAATGGCGCGGCGACTACTTCGCCAATCCGACGCTGAGCGGGCAGCCTGTGGTGACCCGCAACGACCTCCAGATCGCCTTCGACTGGGGTTTCAGCAGCCCCGTGCCAGGGATCATCCCGGTCGACAACTTCAGCGTGCGCTGGACCCGCCAGTTGCACTTCCTGCGCAGCGACATCTACCGCTTCAACCTGCGGGTGGACGATGGCGCGCGCGTGCGCATCGACGGCGTGACCATCCTCGACGCCTGGCGCGAGGGGCCAGCCGCGGACTACGTGGTCGATCGCTTTGTGCAGGCCGGCACGCGCACCATCGAGGTGGAATACTTCGAGCGCGCCGGCACAGCGCTGGTCTTCTTCAACTGGTCGCTGCTGCCGCCCACGCCCACCTGGACTCCGCTGCCCCCACCGCCGCCTACCTGGACGCCAACGCCCACCTGGGTTCCCACCTGGACGCCCACGGCCACGCCGACGCCCACATGGATTCCCACCTGGACGCCTACCGCCACCCCCACCACCTCGGTGACCAGCACGCCCACGGCCACGCCGACGTTGACGCCGCCCGCCACGCGCACGCCTACCGCCACGCCCACCACCTCGGTGACCAGCACGCCCACGGCCACGCCGACGCTGACGCCCACCGCCACGCGCACGCCTACCGCCACCCCCACCACCTCGGTGACCAGCACGCCCACGGCCACGCCGACGTTGACGCCGCCCGCCACGCGCA
>JAJTXO010000609.1 GCA_021463315.1 Caldilineales bacterium
GGGCCAGCCCGTTGCTTGTGGTCGCTAGACCTGAATGCACGCTGTGCAGGCGGAGCGCCTGCACAGCGTGTTCAGAGTCTTACTTGGTGAAGAGGTTGAAGTCGATGTGCTCCCAGGTGGAGGAAGGGCTGATCTCGTACAGGACAGCGCCGGTCGCCTTGGAGGCATCGATCACGGTCTGAACCTCGGCGCCTGCACCCAGGGTCGAGTCATCGAGGTAGTCCACGTCGCCGTTGAGCAGCTGCGCCACGGCCTGGTTGGTGTCGGCCACGAAGACGTAGATCACGTTGGGGGTCTTGACCTCGCCGCCCCAGTAATAGGGGTTGGCAGCCAGGGTCATGGACTGGCCCTTGATCCACTCGGTGACGTAGTAGGCGCCGAAGGAGAGCGGGGTCTCGGCGATCTCGGGCAGGGTCGCCCACTCAGCCGCGGGCACATCCTTCAGGTTGCGGCCATCGGCAAGCACCTGGTGGCTGGGGTACAGGCTGAAGGGGAAGAGCATGTAGGTCGGATCCTGGTAGCCGGGCACGTAGGTCACGGAGGTTTCCAGCGCATCCGTCCCGAAGGTCACTTCCTTGATCGCGTCGCAGAGGATGAAGGTGGTCGCGCCGGACTCGCGATCGCAGTCGAACTGGTGGCCCAGCTCGATGTCGGCCACGGAACCAGCGGTGCCATCGCTCCAGGTGTAGGGCTGCAGCTTGTAGGTCACAGCCAGTTGCAGCATCGGCACGGTGCCAGAGCCGGTGTACTCGACCACGTTGCCCTCGGCGTCGAAGACGCTGACGCCAGCGGCCAGCTCAACGGTGTCACCGGCGGTGTTGTAGACCATGTCGCCAGCCGCAGCCTCGACGGTGTTGTTGGTGGCCAGGCCGCTCTCGATGGTCGAGAGGCCATCCTGCAGCACCGGCTGGAAGTCATAGGCGTACTGGGAGACGATCACACCCTTGGCCGGGCGATCCACCAGGCGCTGGGCGGCCATGCTGGAGACCAGAGCCAACATGCTGTCGGGCTCCTGGGTCATGCCGATGACGATGGTGTCGCCGCCGTCGGTCAGGGCCCACTCGTGCAGGTTGGTGGTGGCGTACTCGGTGGCGTCGGGGATGATGCCCTCGAGGTTGGCGCTCCAGGCCTCGGCCTCAGCGCGGTTGAAGACCGGGATCGACACCACGTCCTTGGCGAATTCCTTCTGCAGGATGTCGTAGTTGGCCACGCGGTCCTCGCGCAGCAGGGTGTTGGTGGCCTTCACCACCGCGTCGCTGGCGGTCTGGTTGCACCAGCCCATGTAGTTCTGGCCTTCCCAGTTGTTGCTGGGCAGCGGAACCTGGTTGCAGGCGTAGAGCGTGCGGCCCGCGGGCTCGGTCTGGCCGACCCACGCAAAGGCGCCCAGCTCGAAGTCGCGGCGGGCCAGGCCCGTCGTGTCGCCGAACCACCAGGAGCCAGGGGTGAAGTTGGGCAGGATCTGGATGCCACAGGCAGCCATGTTCTGCACGAAGACGGCCGACCAGGTCTGGCGGAACTGGGCGGTGGTGGTGGTGAACTTCAGGGCGAGGGCTTCGCCGTTGGCATTGGCGCGCACAGCCGCGCCGTCGGCCAAGGTCCAACCAGCCTCATCCAGCAGGGCCATGCCGGCCTCGGGATCGTACTGCGGCATGTCGGTGTAGGGGCCGCTGTACACCCAGTGGCTCTTGGGCCAGGGCGAGTCCATCAGCAGGGTGTCGGGCTCTTCCACGTAGGGGTAGACCGACGCGATCAGGGCAGCGCGGTCGGTGCAAGCGGCGATGGCCTGGCGCACTTTGACATCGCTCAGGATCGGGTGCGGCGTCGTGTAGTCCTCGACATTGACTTCCTTCTCGACCACGACGGTCTGCTCGACGACCTTCTCGACTTCCTTGACGACCTCGACAGGCTTCTCGACCTCAACGACCTTCTCGACGACCGAGGTCACTACCTTCTCGACGGTCTGGGGCGCTGGCTGCGGGCAAGCGGCCAAGACCATTGCGGCGATGACCAGAACGGCCACCAGGGCGAATAGCTTGAGATTCTTCATCTTTCTCCTCCGAAACAGAAGTGAGGTTGCTGCGCGCCGCTGAAGATGCTGTCGATCAACGGGACGCGCACTCCGTTGGCGACAGGTATATGTAGGCGCCAGGCGCCTGGACCACGAAGCGAAAACTCTGGGAAGCGGAGCTGAGGCAACGAAGCGGTGCTCGTCAAGAGCGATGCCTGCCTTGAGTGGAGTCGTCCCAGTTGTCAGCGCCGGAGTCAAGAACACGCGGGACACCAACCTTGGACGTTTGTATTATAGCGAGACCGAAGAATCTGACAAATCGCACGCGCCTATGTGATCTCAAGGTGTAAACTTTCCCAAAGCAAGCAATTTGGCGTAAAATAGCGCGGAACCGCGATGACTATAGGATAAACCCTCGAAGGATCGTACTTACCCATCAACAAGGATCGCCGATTATGACTGCACATTTTATCACTGTCGAGCTTCCTGAAGTACTCTTCAAGAAGGTTGAGCGCGCAGCCAAGGGGCTAAACCAGCCCGTACCGCAGGTATTGCTCAAGATCGTGGAACGTGGACTGCCATCGCTGGACAAAATCCCTGCTGGTCATCGCTCCGACCTGGAGGCTATGGAGACATGGAGCGACCAGAAACTTTGGCGCGTTGTGCATGAGGAGCTACCCACCAACTGGCAACAGGAGTATAGCGATTTGCTGGACAAGAACCAACAGAGCGAGCTGAGTTCAATCGAAGAAGCTCGCCTGGATGCACTACAAGCCAAGGCCAACCGCTTAATGCTGCAAAAATCCTACGCTTTGGCGCTGCTGAAGTGGCGCGGCACCAAGAGCGCGACCCTTGATCTCCCCACGACCATCAACTGAGCTATGCCTAAGGCGTATATATCGAACCAATTGCGCATCGCCATCGAGAAGACTGCGGGACAACGCTGTGGCTATTGCTTGACACCACAAACGATCACCGGAGCGCCGCTGGAAATCGACCATATCATCCCCCGAGAGAGCGGGAGGACGTACAATTGAAAGCAACCTGTGGCTCGCATGCACTGTGTGGTATCATCTCAAAAAACCGGGGGCGAGACTTCCGAAGTCTGCGCAGGTTTGTTCAAAACGAGCTCACAGTCCATAAGACTTCGGAAGTCTTCCCCAA
>JAJTXO010000061.1 GCA_021463315.1 Caldilineales bacterium
TCGGAAGTCGCCGCATCAAGGTTGAACCTGGCACTGCACCCGAAACTGCGTCCTTGTGAGTGCTGCGGCGACTTCCGAAGTCTTGGGCTGAGCAGTTACAAATCGGATATGTAGGAGCCTATGCTATGACCGTCCAAATTCAGTCGCCTGCGCCAGCCAGGGTGTGGCAACCGCTGCCGCGCAAGCCAGTGGGCCCGGCCCCTCTCAACGCTGGGGACAAGCTATCGCGCGCTGAGTTCGAGCGCCGTTATCACGCGCACCCTGAGATCAAGAAGGCAGAACTGGTGGAAGGAATTGTCTACATGCCATCACCCGCACGTTTTGCACAACATGGCCAACCACACCTTGATATCGTCACATGGCTCGGATTGTATCGTTCCGCTACGCCCGGTGTCCTCGGCGCCGACAACGCTACTGTGCGCCTTGACCACGAAAACGTCGTACAACCCGACGCGTTGTTGCGACTGGATCCGACATTGGGCGGCAGATCCCGTGTCACCACAGACGACTATCTCGCTGGCCCGCCCGAGCTGGTGGTGGAGATCGCGGCCAGCAGCGTGGCCTACGACCTGGGCGTCAAGCGCCGCGTCTACGCCCGCAACGGCGTGCAGGAATACCTGGCGGCGCAAGCCTACGAGCAGCGAGTGGACTGGATTGTGCTGCGCGAGGGGGAATACGAAGCGTTGCAGCCGGCCAGCGACGGCATCCTGCGCAGCGAGGTCTTTCCGGGACTGTGGCTGCCGGTGGACGCATTGTGGGCTGGCGACCTGGCAGGGATGCTAGCGATTCTCCAGCAGGGGCTGGCCTCGGCCGAACACGCTGCCTTCGTGGCTCAACTGCAAGAGCAACTGGCAGCGGCCTCACCCAATCTGTAGTTCCCCATTGCCAAACACCTTCATCCGGCTGGAAGCGATCTTGTCGTGGGGATGTTGAACACCGGCACGCGTGGGCTGCGGCCGCCATACCAGGCCCAGCACCCGGCTGGCCGCGCGATAGCTGCGCTGCACGGCCTGCTCGAAGGTTGCGCCGCCCAGCCAACTGCGCAGAAACACGCTCAGGCTGGGCTCCGGCAGCCAGTTGACCCCCGCCGACCCGTTGACAGCCTGCGCGCCGATGGACAGCCATTCGGCCGCCAGGCTCTGGCCATAGCAGTTCATCTGGTAGACGGCGCGCAGGCGAAAGGGGGCCAGACCGGCCGCGCGCAGGCTGCGCAGCCCGGCGAAGAAATCCGCGCCCACCCGGTCGTCGCCGTGGCCGCAGGCATAGCCCACCTGCCCATGCACCAGCAGCAGCAGATCCACCGTGGCATCGCCCGCGTCCAGCAGCGCCTGCCAGAGCCGCGCGGCCGTGGCCTGCTCCTCCTCCAGCACGACGATAAGGCCATAGTGGCGCCGAGCCTGGAGCTGCACCGCGGTCCGGGCGTAGGCCTGGGTGAAGCGGTCCATGGCCTGCGCCGCCCAGGCAGGCAGATCCACGCCGCCAGCGCGCCCGCCGTTCTCCAAAAAGAGCAACAGCACCGTGGATGGCTGGGATGAGACCTGAGACGCAATCGTTTGCTGGGCAGTGGACATCGGGCAGAGCCTTCAGACGGGCATGATTCGAGCTATCCCCATTCTATTCGTCCTTTGTAGAAATGACCAGTGTGACAAAGCCGTTTTTCCCACGAATCGACCACTGCCAAAGCTGCTCGCCCCTTTTCCAGCAGAATCGGTGAGGCGCGCCTTCTCCTCCGCTTGGGAAAAGGCGCGCCAGGTGGGATCGAAGCTATGCACCTCGCCACACCCTCCCCTGCTCCTCCACTTGTCGCCCGTGAGAGCCAGTAGAGCCAGTTGAACCAGGCCCGTCGCCACCTGCTAGAAACGCTCAATATGCCGAATGAAGCAACGGCGCTGAAATACACCGCAAGATTTAAGATTTTCCCTCTTGACATGCAGAAGTTTTCGTGATAAGCTACTAATACGATTTAGTAACCTCGAACCGTACATCATGACTCCCAGACAACGCCCTCCCACCATGCACGATGTAGCGCAGCGCGCCGGTGTGTCGCAATCCACCGTCTCGTTTGTCATCAACAACCGTACCGACATTGGCATCTCGGACGAGACCAAGGAGCGTGTTTGGAAAGCGGTGCGTGAGTTGGACTATCGCCCAAACGCCATGGCGCGCGGCCTGCGATCGAGCAAATCCCAGTTGATCGGTTTGATCTCCGATGAAATTGCTGCCACACCGTATGCCGTTCAGATTATCTCGGGCGCTCAGGATGCAGCTTGGGAACTGGACAAAGTGCTGCTGGTGATCAACACCGGTGGAAGCACAGAAATCAAGGACACAGCCGTCCGTGTCCTGCTGGACCACCAAGTGGAGAGCATTGTCTACGCCACCATGTATCACAGGGCGGTCAGTCCCCCGGACAGGCTACGCCATGCGCCCTGCGTTTTGCTCAATTGTTTCGCCCCAGATCGCTCCTTTCCCTCTGTAGTGCCTGACGAGGCGCAGGGTGGCCGTACAGCCACAGAGGCCTTGATTCTGAAGGGACATCGACGCATCGGCTTCATCAACAACATCGATGCCATTCCCGCGACCTTTGGGCGTCTTGCTGGCTACCGGGAAGTGCTGGCATCCTATGGTCTGGCATACGACGAAAGCCTCGTGCAGCGCATGCCCAGCGATTCGGGCGGTGGATACGATGGGGCGCAGGCGCTGATGCAGCTTCCTGATCCCCCCACAGCGATATTTTGCTTCAACGACCGCATGGCGATGGGCGCCTACGATGCTTTGCGCAAGATCGGTCGTGCCATCCCCGAGGATGTTGCTGTCATCGGTTTCGACGATGAAGAGATGATTTCCGCTCACCTCTATCCCCCATTGACGACTGTTCAACTTCCTCACTATGAGATGGGACAGTGGGCCATCGATTTTCTGTCCACTCACAGCGGCGCCACGCTACCCCCTGTGCAGCACCTCATGGACTGTCCCTTGATCAGCAGAGCGTCGATTTAGCCAGCCAACGGAGGTTCTTAGCGAAGATAACAAGCCAATAGATTGCGCCCATCAGCTAATACGATTTAGTCTATGTATTCCATGTCTGCCCTGTTACTGCTCAGCCGCTGGCACAGTCGATGCCAGCGGAAAATCAGTTACACGTGCCAAGCGCCTGAGTAGGTACTCTGCACTTTCCTTGAACAGGGAGAAAACCATGCGTTCGCGAACCCTCTCACTGGTCAGCCTGCTGCTGATCGCCGCTGTCCTGTTGGCCGCTTGCGGCGGCGCCGCCGAGCCGGCCGCTGCTCCCGCCCCCGCCGCGACCGAGGCCCCTGCCGAAGCTGCCGCGACTGCGGCCCCTGCCGAAGCTGCCCCCGCTGCCGGCGGCAAGACCACACTCGGCCTGTGGACTCACTCAGCCGGCAATGAAAATGAGATGAATGTCATCACCCAAATGGTCGATAGCTTCAACGCCATGCAAGACCAGTACGCGGTCAGCATCGAGGCCTTCCCTCAGGCTTCGTACAACGACTCCGTGGCGGCCGCTTCAGTAGCTGGTAGCCTGCCCTGCATCATCGACCTGGACCAACCCACCGTGCCCAACTTCGCCTGGTCGGGCTATGTGCAGGAGCTGCCGATTTCCGAGGAGATGCTGGCCAAGATCAGCACGGGCGGCGTCGGCATGTACCAGGATAAGGTCTACTCCCTCGGCCAGTTCGACGTTGCGTTGGTCAACTATGCCCGCAAGTCGGTGCTGGAAAAGCACGGCATCCGCATCCCCACCCTCGACGAGCCCTGGACGCTGGATGAGTTCAACACCATCTTGCAAACCCTCAAGGACTCCGGCGAGTTTGACTATGTGATCGACGTCAACGCCGCCTGGACCGGCGAGTGGTGGTCCTACGCCTACTCGCCCCTGCTGCAGAGCTTTGGCGGCGACTTGATCGACCGCGCGAGCTTCACGTCGGCTGAGGGTGTGCTGAACGGCGAGGAAGCGCTGGCTTGGGGCGAGTGGTTCCAGAACCTGTTTGCCGAGGGCTATGCCAATCCCCAGCCGGCCGACGACCAATGCTTCTATCAGGGCAACTGCGCTCTCTGGTACACAGGCAGTTGGTCGGCCAACGATGTGGTCAAGGACTTGGGCGACGATGCGCTCTTCCTGCCGACCGTGGACTTCGGCAATGGTCCCACCATCGGCGGCGGCTCCTGGCAGTGGGGTATCAGCGCTAACTGCGAAGATCCCGACGGCGCCTGGCAGTTCATCGAGTACGTGATGCAGCCGGAGAACGTAGCCCTGATGTCTGAGAAAACCGGCCTGGTGCCCACAACGGCAGAAGGCGCGGCCCTGACCGAGAACTACAAGGAGGGCGGCCCCTACCGCGTCTTCTACGAAATGGCCAATCGTTTCACCAAGATGCGCCCAGCCACTCCGGGCTACCTGCGCCTCTCCAGCGAGTTCGAGCAGGCCGGTCTCAAGATCCGGGACGGCGGCAATGTCCAGGACGCTCTGGATGACGCCGTGGACGCCATCGACCAGGACATCGCAGACAACAACAACTACGGCTTCTAGGCGCGGCGAGCTGTCTCGTTTGTCCAGCTAACCGGCCAGTTCAGGAGGGATGGCCACCGTTCCTCCTGAACTGCCGGCCACCCTCACGGAGGTGGTCCGATGCAAAGCATTCAAACTCCTTCACAGGCCAAGCGCAAAGGTAAAGAGCAACGCGACCTTGTGCCAGCGGTCTTGCTCGGCGCTCCGGCCATCATCTTGCTGATCATGTTTCTGATCGGCCCGTTTTTCGCCGGCATCGGTTTCAGCTTTACCAACATTCGCCTGATCTCGGGCAATCCGGTCGAGTGGGTAGGACTGCGCAACTATCAACGCTTGACCAAGATCGCCGTGCTCTCCGTCGAACCGGAAATTGACCCGGCAACCGGCCAGGCCGCAGTGGACGAAGAGGGCAACCTGGTCTACCCACGCTCGCGTGATTTCACGCGCAACGAGGAGGCCTATCCTCAGTACATCGGAACGCGCGAATGGTTCACGATGGACATCGGCGACACCCGGCACTACGTGCTGGCAGGCGATCCGGCCTTCATGAAGTCGATCGTCAACGTCATCCTCTTTGCGTTGGTGGTCATTCCACTGCAAACAGGGCTGGGATTGGTGCTGGCCCTATTGGTCAACCAGAAACTGGCCGGGCGCAACTTCTTCCGCACGGTCTACTTCAGCCCCGTGGTCACTTCGATGGTGGTGGTCTCCTTTGTTTGGATCTTCCTGTACGACAAGGACAACGGTCTCATCAACCAGTTCATCGGACTGCTCGGCATTCCGCCGCTGAACTGGCTCGGCAACCCCGACACGGCGATGTTAGCGATCATCGTCATGTCGGTCTGGCAGGGTGTAGGCTTCCAGATGGTGCTCTTCCTGGCCGGCCTGCAAGGCATCCCTGATTTCCTCTACGAGGCATCCAGCATCGACGGCGCCAATGCCTGGCAGAAGTTTCGTTACGTGACCATCCCAAGCCTGCGCGGAGTGTTCGTGTTCATCATCATCACCATCACCATTGCCGCCTTTCAGTTGTTTACCCAGGTCTTCGTGATGACCAATGGTGGCCCGAACGAGGCGACCACCACCGTTGTCTTCCATATGGTACGCAAGGGATTTCGCGAGCAGGACATCGCCATGGCAGCGGCCATCGGGGTGTTGTTCTTCCTGTTCATCATTGCTATCTCCCTGGTACAACGATTCGTTCTTCGCGACAAGGAGGCGTGATCCATCATGGCCACACCACAAGCTGCCGGCGTGACAACTCAAAGAGGGCGCCGTATGCCGAAAGGATGGGGATCGAAGCTGGTACAGTACCTAATCAACTTCGTGCTGGTGTTCTTCTTCATCTTCCCCCTCCTGTTCATGATCATGTCTTCTTTCAAGCCTAACGAACAGATCTTCCTTGACCTGCGTTCGGTGCGCGCATTTCTCCCCGTGGGTGATCTGTCGTTGGCCAACTACGAGGCTGTGTTCGAGAAGAGCAAGTTCTTTCGCTTCCTGCTCAACTCGATCATCGTTTCGCTCACCACTATTGTCCTGGCGCTGGTCGTCAACAGCATGATGGCCTATGCCCTCTCGCGGCTCAAATGGCCCGGCCAGCGGCTGATCTTGGCGATCATCATCGCCACCCTTATCATCCCCGGCGAAACGACGATCATGCCCCTGCTGTTGTTGGTGAGCAAGCTGCCCAGCTTCAGCCTGACAGAGGGCTTCAAGCTGGGGTGGCTAAACACCTATCACGTGCAGATCGTCCCCTTCATCGTCAGCGCCTTTTCTATCTTCCTGTTCTACCAGTTCTTCAGGGACATCCCCAAAGACCTGGACGAGGCGGGATTGGTGGACGGGGCCAGTCGTTTCCAGATCTATCGCAAGATCATCGTGCCCAACTCCGGCCCGGTCTTTGCCACCGTCACGATTCTGACCTTCATCGGCGCCTGGAACGCCTTTCTGTGGCCAATCATGACCGTGCAAAGCGAAGAGCTGCGACCGGTGATGGTTGGCATGCAGTACTTCTTCCAGCAAGACACCGAATGGGGTGAGGTCATGGCTTACGCCACGATGATCACCATTCCCGTGCTCATCCTCTTCCTGATCTTCCAGCGCTCGTTCGTGCAGAGCATCGCGTCGACTGGGATCAAAGGATAGCCAGGGGCAGATTGCAGGGGGCGCTTGCTCCCTGCAACCTGCCGCGACAATTTACGCCAAGGTCAGCCTCTATGACAACAGACTCACCTCAGCCCATGGTCACCGAAGCGCGTGCCCTGCGTCACACCTTCGTCGCTAATCCCCACCGTCCACAGTTCCATTTCCTGGCGCCCGCAAACTGGCTGAATGACCCCAACGGCCTTATTCAGTGGCAAGGGCGCATGCACCTCTTCTACCAATACAATCCCAACGGCCCTTTCCACGGCTCCATCCACTGGGGCCACGCCATCAGCGACGACCTGGTGCACTGGCAGGATCTGCCTGTGGCCTTGACGCCAACCCCCGGCGGCTGCGACTCCGATGGGTGTTGGTCCGGCAGCGCTGTCAACAACCAAGGCACGCCGACGTTGATCTACAGCGGCGTATCCCCCCAGGTCGTTTGCCTGGCGACCAGTTCCGATGACTTGGTCACCTGGCACAAGCACCCTGCCAACCCCGTGATTGCCGGGCCGCCAGGCGATCTGAAGGTGGCATCCGGCGGTCATTTCAGGGACCCCTATGTGTGGCGAGCCGACGGGCAGTGGCGCCTGCTGATGGGATCCAAAAGCGCTGGCGGCGGCGGGCTGGTGCTGCTCTACAACTCCTCCGACCTGCTCCATTGGGAGTATGTCGGCCCTATCCTGCAAGGGGACATCACTCAGACAGAGCCGATTTGGACTGGCGCCATGTGGGAATGCCCCAATCTGCTGGATTTCGGCCAGCGGCAGGCGCTGGTGATCTCCACCCAGAACGAGCTGGGCGACCTCCTGTACGTCTTCTACGCCAGTGGACGGTTCGACGGCCAGCACTTCGTTCCTGGTGTCCAAGATATCCTCGTTCACGGAGGGCGGCAGGGTTGCTTCTATGCCCCTCAGGTCACACGCGCAGACGATGGTCGCCATCTGATGTGGGGATGGCTGAGAGAGGAGCGCAGCCAGGCCGCCTTCATGGAGGCTGGCTGGGCGGGGGTCATGTCGCTGCCCCTGGTCGTGTCTATGGAGCTGGATGGTCACATGTGTGTTGAGCCGGCCGCAGAGCTGGCGGCGCTGCGCAGAGATCACCAACACTGGGGCGATCTGGATCTGCCTGACGGAAGCGTCTGGCCCCTGAACAGCGCGATCGGCGACAGTCTGGAGATCATCGCTCAGTTCGAGCTGCCTGACGACGGTGAGTTCGGTCTCGATGTGCGCGCGACGCCTGATGGCCAGGAATACACCCGGCTCGTCGTGCAGCCAGCCGAACAACAGGTCGTGATCCAGCGCGATCGCTCCAGCCTTGACCCTGACCCGGACAAAACCCCTTGCGCGGCGCCGATCCGGTCCACTGCCAACAGGATGATCACCCTGCACATCTTCTTGGATCGCTCCGTGCTGGAAGTGTTCGTCAACGGCGGCCTGTCCAGCATGGCCGCGCGCATCTATCCCACCCGTCGCGATAGCATCGGCCTGAACCTGTTCAGCCGTGGCGCTGCAGTCCGTCTCAAATCGCTGGACGTGTGGAGACTCGACGCGATCTGGTAGTCAATGAGCGCACTGAGAAACCGGGACGCTGCCGCAGCGCCGAAGGGGCTCCACGCTGATTCTGGAGCCAGCCGCTCCTGCAGCCTCCTGGTTTCCGGCGAACACCGGCCTGTTCCGGGCCTCTTCAGGTATAATATCCCAAATCACACGCCCATCGGAGGTAGTCATGCAACTCTACGGTGGCATCGAGGCAGGCGGCACCAAGTTCGTCTGCGCAGTTGGCTCAGGTCCCGACGATATTCGTTCGGAGATTCGCTTCCCCACAACGACACCCCAGGAGACCATCAGTCAGGCAATCGCCTTCTTCCAGCAGCAAGCCCGGCAGGTGGATTTAGCTGCCATCGGCATCGCAGCCTTTGGCCCGGTTGACCCCAATCCCGCCTCGCCGACCTTTGGCGTCATCACCAGCACGCCGAAAGCCCATTGGAGCAACACCGATCTGGCGGGCGCAGTGCGCCGCTCCCTGGGGCTGCCGGTGGGCTTCGACACCGACGTCAACGGTGCAGCGCTGGGCGAGCAGCGCTGGGGTGCAGCTCAGGGGCTGGACACCTTCCTCTACTTCACCATCGGCACCGGAGTCGGCGGCGGCGGCATGGTGGGCGGCAAGCTGATGCATGGCCTGGTTCACCCGGAGATGGGACACATGCGTCTGCCCCACGACTGGCAGGCCGACCCGTTCAAAGGCACATGCCCGTTTCACGGCGACTGCTTCGAGGGGCTGGCGGCCGGCCCGGCCCTGCACGCGCGCTGGGGCCAGCCGGCCGAGACGCTGCCCCCCGACCACCCGGCGTGGGCGTTGGAGGCGCGCTACATCGCCCTGGCCCTGGCCAACTTCATCGTTACGATCTCTCCCCAACGTATCATCCTGGGCGGCGGCGTCATGAGCAGTCCCCACATGTTCCCCACGGTGCGCAGCCAGGTGCAACAGTTCCTCAACGGCTACGTGCAGTCCCCGGCTATTCTCGAACACATCGACGAATACATCGTGGCGCCGGGCCTGGGCAACCGCGCCGGCGTATTAGGCGCAATCGCGTTGGGCCAAGCAGCAAGCGGCTGATGTCCGCTCAAGTTCAATTCGAGCCTTCGCGCACAGAGAATCTGCTCATCCCACCCACTCCACCACCGTCGCCTCCCCCTGCCCCACGCCCACGCACAGCGTGATCAACCCGTAGCGCACTGGCTGGCCGGCCTCAGCCCGCAGCCGCATCTCATGCACCAGGGTGGTCACCAGCCGCGCGCCCGAGCAGCCCAGCGGATGCCCCAGGGCGATCGCGCCGCCGTTGACGTTGGTGAGCGCAGGGTCCAGCTCCAGCTCAGCCATGCAGGCCAGCGCCTGCACCGCGAAGGCCTCGTTGATCTCGACCAGGTCGATGTCGGCCATGCGCAGGCCGGCGCGCGCCAACACCTTGCGCGTGGCAGGGATCGGCCCCAGCCCCATCAGGCGCGGATCCACGCCAGCCGCGGCCGAGGCGACGATGCGCGCCAGCGGCTTCAGCCCCAGCTCGGCCGCGCGTCCAGTCGAGGTGAGCAACAGCGCGGCCGCGCCGTCGTTCAATCCACTGCTGTTGCCGGCCGTCACCGTTCCGCCCTTGCGGAAGATCGGCCCCAGCTTGCCGAGCTGCTCCAGGCTGCTGTCCAGCACGATCTCGCCCTCGGCCGTGCGGCGGTAACGGGGATGTTCGTCGGTGTCCACGACGATGGGCGCGCCCTTGCGCTGGGGGATCTGCACCGGCGTGATCTCCTGCGCCAGCCGGCCGCTGCGCATGGCTTCGACCGCGCGGCGCTGGCTCTCGAAGGCGAAGGCGTCCTGCTGCGCGCGCGCGATGACGCCGCCCGCCACCCCGCCCTGCACGCTCAGCTCGTAGATGTTCTCGGCGGTCTCGCCCATCTGCTCCAGAGGAAAGAGCGCTTCCAGCCGCGGGTTGGGGTAGCGCCAGCCCAGGGTGGTGTCGTAGATGGTCGCGTGGCCGGTGGGATAGGGCCGCTCAGCCTTGGCCATGGAGTAGGGCGACCGGCTCATGGACTCGACGCCGCCGGCCAGGTAGATGTCCCCCTCGCCGGCCTTGATGGCGCGCGCGGCCTGGTTGATGGCGTTCAGACCGGACGCGCAGAGGCGGTTGAAGGTGACGCCCGCCACCTGTTGGGGCAGGCCAGCCAGCAGCACGGCCATGCGCGCCACGTCGCGGTTGTCCTCGCCGGCCTGGTTGGCGCAGCCCAGGTAGACCTCTTCGACCAGCGCGGGGTCAAGCCCGGTGCGCTGGATGAGCGCGTGCAGGGGAATGGCGGCCAGGTCGTCGGGCCGCACAGCCGCGAGGGCGCCGCCGTGGCGACCGATGGGGGTGCGAATAGCATCGATGATCACTGCGTCATGCATGGGAAACGTTGTCTCCTTTGATTTGCTTCGCCGTGCATTCTACCATAGAATCGGGCAAGACACTGAACGCCCATTGAAGTCACCAGACCTCGGAACTTAGTTTACAGCGCCATCAGGAGTGCTATGCAGACCACCATACCCAATCCTCCCGATCATATCGTGATGGTTGCCACCCCCTACTGCGGCGACACGCGGCTGGCGCGGCGTGTGCTGGACGAGCTGGGCATTGCCTACGAGTTCATCGACATGCGCCAGGACCAGGACGCGGCCCGCATGGTGGAGGGGATCACCGGCGGCTTTCGCAGCTCGCCGACGATCCTCTTCCCCGACGGCAATGTGCTGGTGGAGCCGTCGGAGCGGACGCTGCGGACGCAGATGGAGCGGCTACAGACGGCTGGATACAGATTGTAGACCATGAACGATTTCAGATTGACTGCCGAAGAACAAACTATGCTGGACGGCGCCCAAGGCCCCGGCGTGCAGCGGGCCATGGAGATCGTGGCCACGCTGGGCCGCATCTACGGCGCGCCCGACCTGGTCCCGGTGACGCACGTGCAGATCGCGGGCGTCAGCTACAAGAACCTGGGCGACGCGGGCGTGCAGTTCCTGCTGGAATGGGCGGCCGAGGGCGCGCAGGTGCGGGCGCCCACCACGCTCAACCCGGCCGGCATGGAGCTGGAGCGCTGGCAAGAGATGGGCATCGACCCCGCCTTCGCTCGGCCGCAGCTCAGCGCGATCGACGCCTTCACCACCATGGGGGTCACGCCCACCATGAGCTGCACCCCCTACCTTTTCCCTGGCTACACCCCGCAGCGCGGCGATCATCTGGCCTGGGCCGAAAGCTCGGCCGTGATCTTCGCCAACTCCATCATCGGCGCGCGCTCCAACCGCGAGGGGGGGCCGTCCGCGCTGGCCGCGGCCATCGTCGGCCGCACCCCGCGCTACGGCTATCACCTGGACAGCGAACGGCCGGCCGGCATCGTGGTGGAGGTGCGCTGCCCGGTGCGCGATGTGGCCGACTTCGGCGCGCTGAGCTATGTGATAGGCCAGCAGGTGGGCAGCGCCACGCTCTGGTTCGCGGATCTGGCCGATCAACTGCCGCCGCTGCCCGCGGATATCACCCAGGGCGGCGCGGCCGGCGACCGGCTGAAGACGCTGGGCGCGGGGCTGGCCGCCTATGGCGCGGTGGCGCTCTTTCACATCGCCGGCTACACGCCCGAGGCGCGCGACCTGGGCGAGGCGCTGATCCGGCCTCACGCGCGCCGGCTGGTGATCGACAGCCTGGATCCTGGCTACGCGGTGATGGACGCCGACCCCGACCTGCGCCAGATCGACCTGGTGACCATCGGCTGTCCCCACGCCAGCCTGAGCGAGCTGGAGCAGATCGCCGGCATGTTGCAGGGCCAGCGCGTGGCCACGCAGCTCTGGGTCACGACAGCGCGCATCACCCGCGACCGGGCGCGCGCGGCCGGCTGGGTGCAGGCCATCGAGGCCGCCGGTGGCCAGGTGGTGGCCGACACCTGCGCCGTGGTCGCGCCGGTGCGGTCGATCGGCATCACCACCATGGCCACCAACGCCGGCAAGATGGCCTGCTACGCCCCGGCCCACAGCAAAGTCCAGATGCGCTACGGCAGCCTGGAGCAATGCGTAGCCGCGGCGGTGACGGGGATGTGGGATGGTTAATTGGTGAATGGTGAATGGGTGAATTGGTGAATTGGTGAATGGGTGAATTGGTGAATTGGTGAATGGTTAATGCTCGGAGTTGACGCCTGCCTCAGCATCGCCCACGCGCAATTCTCCAGTCCCCACT
>JAJTXO010000610.1 GCA_021463315.1 Caldilineales bacterium
GGATCGGCCTTTCAACGAGCTGCTGCAATACTTTGCCCTGGAGCGCTTTCTGTACCGGCTGGGCCAGTCCCCTTACGCAGACGATTTCGTGCTCAAAGGCGCGCTGATGTTTGCCGTCTGGCAGGGGCCATATGCCCGATCCACGCGCGATATCGATTTGCTGGGTCGCATCGAAAATTCCCCTGAGCGTCTCATCGAGGCGATGTAGGTTGTATGCCAGGTCGAAGTCGCCGTCGATGATGGCTTGCGCTTTCAGCCGGATACCATCAGCGCCGAGGGGCTGATGGACGAGGCCGGCAGGCAGGGCGAGCCGCTCAGTCCGGTGGCGGCCGCCTTCCAGGCTGCCTGGCAGAGCCGCCTGGCCGACCTGGACCCCTATAACATCCTGTCTGCCAGAATCTGGTTGACCTCTGTTTCACCCCTGCACGTGAGGAGTCATCATGCGCCAACGTGACATATTTGACGCTAGCGTGCCCTACGAGTTGGCAGAGAACCTGGAGCGACTGAATCCCCATTGGAGGGGCAAACCAGGCCCTCGTACGCCTGCTTTCCATCGTTGGGCATTCAGACGGCTGCGGCGTCTCTTGCAGACTGGATTGACTCCGGCGACGGTACTGCGCGGTCCTCGCCGCGTCGGGAAGACTGTATTGCTGCGCCAGCTCATGGACAATCTACTGGCTGAAGGCGTCGAGCCAGCGCGCATATTGTACGTGCCTTTTGACGATATTCCGAGCCTGCGTGAGGTATCAGATCCGATTCTGGCTATCTCTCGCTGGTTTGAAACAGTCCATCTGCGTCAGACCTTTAACGAAAGCGCCCGCGAGGGACGGACAGCATACGTCTTGTTCGATGAAGTTCAGAACCTGGATGCGTGGGCGCCGCAGATCAAACAACTGGTGGACAACAACGACGTGCGCGTGCTGGTCACCGGCAGCTCATCGTTGCGCATCGAGGCGGGGCGCGATAGCCTGGCAGGTCGCATCACCACCGTCGACCTGGGTCCCTTGTTGTTGCGCGAGATCGCAGGCTTGCGCCATGGCCACGATGAGCCGCCGTTCTGGGTGGATAACGGCGTAGACAGCGTGGCGAGCGTCGATTTCTGGCGTGGCGCAGTAGAGCATGGTCAAAAAGCAGGGGAGATGCGTCGCACAGCCTTCAGCGCCTTCTCAGCCCGCGGCGCGTATCCCATCGCCCAGGAGCAAGCGGAAGTACCCTGGCCTGAGATGGCTGATTACCTTAATGAGACGATCATCAAACGAGCGATTCAACACGACCTGCGCATGGGGCCGCGCGGCCAGAAACGTGACGAGAAGCTTTTGGAAGAGGTCTTCCGGCTCACCTGTCGCTACGCCGGCCAGACGCCCAGCCAGGCTGTGTTCGTGCCGGAGATTCAGCATGCCTACGCCGGCAACATCGGCTGGACGCGCATTCTGAGCTACCTGCGTTTTCTGGATGGCACTTTGCTCATCCGGCTGATCCAACCCCTGGAGTTACGCCTCAAGCGCAAGAAATCCCCGCCCAAGATCTGTCTCAGCGATCATTCGTTGCGCGCCAGTTGGCTACAAGAGATCGTTCCCCTGGATCCGGCTCAGTTAGCGGCCCACCCCCATCTCACCGGTCTGGCGGGGCACCTGGCAGAGAGCGCCTTGGGCTATTTCCTGGCTTCCATCCCCAATCTCGACATTGCCCACTTTCCCACGCGCGGGGCGGAACCTGAGGTGGACTTCGTGATCACGGTGGGGATGTATCGCATACCCATCGAGGTCAAATACCGGCGCCGTATCGATGCGCATGAAGACACACGTGGGCTGCGCGCCTTTCTGGAGAAGAGTGTCTACAACGCGCCGTTTGGATTGCTTGTCACCTTGAACGACGATGTAGTTGTACCCGACCCCAGAATCATCCCGATTTCATTGTCCTCCCTGCTCTGGCTGCGTTAAGCCCAAGTAGTTGCCCCATGACCCCCTACCCCAAACGCCTCATCGAAGTCGACCTCCCCATCTACCGCATCTCGGCGCACGCGCGGCGCGAGAAGTCGATCCGCTACGGCCACATCTCCACGCTGCACATCTGGTGGGCGCGACGGCGCAAGGCGCGATCGGGATCTGGCCAGATCACACTCCTTTGCCCAATCGCCTGAGCCGTGCTAAAATGACGACGCTTTCGATGATCCGGTAGCGCAAGACGACGCCCGCGAGGTGTATGAATGATTCAGCAGAATCCAATGGTGAACGTCGGGTTGCCAGTCCCTTTGTTTGACCGCCTGAAAAAAGCGGCCGAGCTAACCCATCGTTCGGTGGAGGATGTGCTGGCCAGTACGGTCAACGCCGCGCTGCCACCAGATCCTGCCCTGCCTGCTGAAGTGGTGGATGACCTGGCCGCTCTGGTCCTGTTCAACGACGACGCTTTGTGGGCGGCTGCCGAGTCCGCTCTCTCGCCAGCCCAACAACGCCGGCTGGAACAGCTGGCAACGACGGCTGACAGCCGCAGTCTGACGGCAGCCGAGTCTTCAGAACTGAGCCATTTATTGGAGCAATACGATCGCTCTGTGCTGCGCCGGGCCAAGGCCCTGGCTGTGCTGGCTCAACGCGGCTATCAGATCTCTGACCTGGCAGCTTTCAACGGGGGCGACAATGGCGGGAGTAGTCATTCCGGCGCAGTTGCGTGAGCTGGTTCGCCAGCGCGCCGCCTTTCTCTGCGAGTACTGCCGCGCGTCGGAATGGCTGGCTGGCCAACGCAGTCACATCGATCACATTTTGCCTGATTCCAAGGGCGGTGCAACGACCGCTGACAATCTCTGTCTGGCCTGTGCAGCCTGCAACGGCTCCAAGCTCGACCGGACGGAAGCTGTCGATCCCAGCACCGGCAGAATTGAGCCGCTGTTCAACCCCAGTCGGCAGCGCTGGCAAGAGCACTTCACCTGGAGTGAGGACGGGACGCGGATCATCGGCCTGACGCCTTGTGGCCGGGCGACGGTTGAAGCCCTGCGACTCAACCGACCGCTGGCCGTTTCAGCACGGGCGGTTTGGGTCAGCGTGGGCAGACATCCACCCAAGGAGCAGTAGCTTGCCCTACCCCAAACGCCTCATCGAAGTCGCCCCTGCGCATCCGGCGCATCTCGGCGCACGCGTCCAGGCCACGCATGTGGTTTGCCCCCATGCCACAGGT
>JAJTXO010000611.1 GCA_021463315.1 Caldilineales bacterium
TGCGTCAGACGCACCCGGTCCGGCAGCCGCTCCAATAGCCCTTGCCGTTCCAGCCGTTCGATCTCGACGCCGAACACCTCCAACAGCTCCTGGCCGTGCCGCTGCTGAAAACGCTGAAACGTCACTCCCTCCTGCACCAGCCGCAGCCCCAGCATCATGGTCTCGCCCATGGCCAGCAGCGGATCGATCTCTTCGCTGAAATCGACCCAGGGGAGTGGGGCCTGGCTCGGCCGATCGCTCCGGGATGCTTCCCCCAGGCCGGCCACCGCGGTGAATGCCTTGATCTGCTCGATGTACGGCGCAACCGGCCGGATCGCGGCCCAGCGCCGCCCCTCCTCGGACGAATGCGCGCCCGGACCGAAGCCCAGATAGGTCCCGTTGCGCCAGTAGGTCAGGTTGTGACGACAGGCGAAGGCGGGGATGGCGAGGGCTGGGTGAACTGAGGGAACTGGCGGAACTGGCGGAACTGGCGGAGTTGGGTTGGGCGATGGGAGTCGGAGATCAGCCTGCGCCCCTCCTGAGCGGCTGCCGGCGTTCTGCGCCCAGTTGCTGATCTCGTACTGGCTATAGCCGGCCGCGCGCAGCAGCTCGTCCGCGATCTCGTACAGATCGGCGGCCAGATCGGGGTCAGGCTGAGTCAGCCGGCCGGCCGCGGCCCAGTCGCCAAAAGGGGTGCCCTCCTCGATGGTCAGCGAATAGAGCGAAATGTGCTCCGGCGCCAGATCGATGGCCCGGCTCAGCGTGGTGCGCCAGGTGACGGGGGACTGGCCCGGCAGGCCATAGATGAAATCCAGGTTGATGTTGGCGAAACCGGCCGCGCGGGCCGCGGCCATGGCCGCCACCGCGTCGCCGGCCGAATGGATGCGCCCCAGAAATGCCAGCTCAGCCGGATCGAAGCTCTGCACCCCCATGCTCAACCGGTTCACCCCCAGCCGCCGCAGCGCGACGAAGCGATCCGCGTCCACCGTGCCGGGGTTGGCCTCGCTGGTGATCTCGGCTTCAGGCAGGAGGTCGAACGCGGCGCGGCAGGCATCCATCACCCGCGCCAACAGCTCCGCGGGCAGCACCGTGGGCGTGCCGCCGCCCAGGAAGAGCGTGTGCGCGACGGGCCGGCCGCGGCTGGCGCCGGCCAGCACAATCTCCTGCGCCAACGCGGCCGTGAACGGCTCGAACAGCCGGTTCAACCCCGCGTAGGTGTTGAAATCGCAGTAGGGACATTTGCGCTGGCAAAATGGAACATGGACGTAGAGGGAGAGCGAATCGTTCAACGGCGAAAATCCATCGGGTCGGAGGGTCGCACCGCTCAGCGCGCCGACCAGGGGGGCGCGTTCTCGAAGCGGAAGCCGTGGCCGCGCACGGTGACGATGTACTGATGCGACGGGTCGATCTCGTTCAGTCGCTCGCGCAGCCGGCGCACCAGCGCGTCGATGGCCTGCTCGCTGACCCCCTCCTCCAGCGCTTCGGGCCAGACCTGGCGCACGATCTCCTCGCGGCCGACCACATTGCCCTGCGACGCGATCAACAGCGCCAAGAGGCGGAATTGAGCCGGCGACAGCGGCGGATCGACCATCTGGTCCTTGACGATCACCTGGCGCGTTTCTTCCATCAAGCGCAGCCGTTCGACGGCGTCCGGCAGATCGAAGGTCAGCGGCGCGGTCTCACCCGCGTCGACAAAAGCCAGCTTGAAGCGCAGCGCGATCTGGATCTCGTCGCCATCCTCCAACAGCCGCGGCTCGGTGACCTCCTGGCCATTGACGAAGGTGCCGTTCTTGCTGCGCAGATCCTCGACCACATAGCCCTCCCGATCGTTCACCAGATCCCACACCACGTAGGCATGATGGCGCGAGACCAGCCGATCAGGCAGCACAATATCGCAGTCGATGTCGCGGCCGATCACGGTGCGACCGTGCTGCAACGGCCAGCGCCGGCCGGCCTCGTTGCCGCCAGCCTGTACGATCAACATAGCAGTTTCTGCTATCGCCATAAATGCATACCTCGCTGTTTGACAGCACCCAAGACGTGGGCCATAATGGCCCTATGCCTGCACCCTTTCAACCCGGAACCGTCCTGCGCGGACGCTACAAGATCATCGAACTGATCGGGCAAGGTGGCATGGGGGCCGTCTACAAGGCCGAAGATCTGCGCCTGTCGGGCAGGCTCTGCGCGGTCAAGGAGATTCTGCCCGAAGCGGGCGCGCTGCCCGAAGACATCGCTCAGATGCAGGAGCAGTTCTATCGGGAAGCCTCGGTGCTGGCCCGTCTCGACCATTCCAGCCTGCCCAAGGTCTCGGACTATTTTACCGAGAACAGCCGCGAATTGCTAGTAATGGACTATGTGCCCGGCCGGGACCTCAAGCAGTTGGTCGATGAGGCGCGGCGCCAGGGCCACTTCCTGAGCGAAGGCCAGGTCCTGGACTGGGCCGATCAGCTCTGCGACGCGCTGACCTATCTGCACGGCCAGGAACCGCCCGTGCTGCACCGCGACATCAAGCCCTCCAACATCAAGCTGACGCCGCACAACACCATCAAGTTGGTGGACTTCGGCTTGGTGAAGGTGCTGGCGGCCGATGAAAGCCGCACGGTCACGGTGGTGCAGGGTCGCGGCACGGTGCAGTACACGCCGCTGGAGCAGTATGGCGGCGACACCGGCCATACCGATGCCCGCACCGACATCTACGCGTTGGGCGCCACGCTCTATCACCTGATCAGCGGAGCCGCGCCGCCCGACGCCAAGCAACGTTTCCTCAAGCCGGGGGTGCTCACACCGCTGCGCCAGATCAATCCACAGATCTCGGCGCGCACCGAGCGAGCGGTGTTGCGAGCTATGGCCATGCATCCCGATGGCCGTCCCAAGGATGTGGTCGAGCTGCGCGATAGCCTGCTGGGCAGCCGCACCCAGTCGCGCGGCGCGGTGGCGGCCCGGCAAGCGCTGCGCGAGCCTTGGATCGATGCGCTGCACAAGAATCGCCTGCTGGCCGGCGCAACCATCGGCTTGGCGCTGCTGGCGCTGCTGGTGAGCCTCTTTGCGCCGCGCCTGCCGGCGCTGTAGCCACAGTTTGGCAACGCGGGCGGGCACGGTCGGAGACCGGCCCGAGCGATAAGGCCAGCGGGCGGGCACGGTCGGAGACCGGCCCGAGCGATAAGGCCAGCGGACGGGCACGGTCG
>JAJTXO010000612.1 GCA_021463315.1 Caldilineales bacterium
TGCGTAGGACGATTGCCAAATCGTCCGCTTCGCGGCCACGGGAACGGACGATTTGGCAATCGTCCTACGAGCCGGAGAGGACTCAACCCATTTTGAATGCACCCAAATCACGTTGCCTGCCAGCGCAGGCAGGGGGCGTTTCCTTGACAGACGTTTCGCTCTGTGGCATGATGGACTTCAGCAACGATTGTCTCAGCTTACGTTCAAACGAGGCAGGTCAGCATGGCTGTCGATCAGACACATCTGGACAGGGCGGTAACACTTGCCAAGGCCTATGGTGCAACACGCCTGATTCTCTTCGGGAGCGCGCTCATGAAACCGCAACAGGCGAAAGATCTGGACCTGGCGTGTGATGGTGTCGTCGGATGGAAGCTCTATGAACTCGGTGCATGTTTGGAAGAGGAACTCAATATCCCCCTTGACTTGGTGCCTCTCACTCCAGCTACCCCGTTTACCCGTCTGATTGAACGTAGAGGCAAGAACCTGCTATGACGTCGGACGAGGTACGCGAAGAGATTGCCGTCGAAATTCAGGCCATCGAAATGACCCTCGTCGAGCTGATGGAGCTGGATCGCGATGTGACTGACCGATTGCCGACTGTCCGCGAGAAAACGGCAGCGGCAGCATTTCTGGCCCAGTTTTACAGCGGCGTCGAGAACATACTCAAGCGGATCTGCGCTTACCATTCTGTGCCGCTCCCAACAGGCGACACCTGGCATGTCGAGCTGTTTCAATACTTTTCCTCACCAGGCCATCCTCCCCTGCCCTTATTGTTCGATCGGTCATTGGCTGCAGACTTGGCCCCCTATCGCCGTTTCCGTCACGTGGTCTTTCACAGCTATGGCTTTCAGTTGGATTGGACTCGGATGGCTGAAGGCATGGCTAATGTCGAGGCAATCTTCATGCGGATGAGGGCTCGTCTAGACGACTATCTTCGCTCTTTGTCATCAGACGCTTGATGCCTTTCTCAAACCATATGCAGTCTGGATCAATCCACCGCCAGGAGACAACCAGCCATCGACTGATGCCCTCGCAGTCTCCGACCTGAAGCCTGTCGCTGACAAGGTCAAGCTAACTGCGAACAACGACTACAGCTTCTTGCAGCCGGTTGCCTCTTGGCCCACTTTCGGGTATCATAGGGGGTGTCTCCTTTCTGCTTGATAGATGATCACGGCGCCTCTCTGGAACTGATCCATGACAGAAACTACTGGCTTCGATGCCTTCGCCGACGTGCAGCGGCTGATCGTGGTCGCGGCCCATCCCGACGACCTGGAAACCATCTGCGGCGGCGCGATCGCCCTGCTGGCCCGCCGCGGGGTCCAGATCTTCTCGGTTAACTGCACGCTGGGCGACATCGGCACGCAGGACCGCACCACAACCCGGTCTGCCCTGGCCACCGCGCGCCGGCAGGAAACCGAGGAAGCCGCGGCCATTCTGGGTGTCCAGCAGGTGCATTGCCTGGACCGCCACGATGGCGAATTGGTGGCCGACCTGGAGCTGCGCGCCCAGATCGCCCGCCTCTATCGCATCACCCAGGCCGACACCCTCCTCACCTTCGACCCCTTCTGGCCCGGCCAGATCCACCCCGACCACCGCGCGGCCGGCCAGGCCGCCATCGACGCCTACATGCCCTCCAAGATGCCGCTCTACCGGCCAGAGCAGTTGCGCGAGCCGGGCGCTGGGCTGGGCGCCTTGCAGCGGGTCTTCCTCTTCTCCACTGACCGCGAGCCAGACGTGTTCGTGGATGTCGGCAGCGTCTACGAGACCAAGCTGGCCGCCTGTCTGGCCCATCGCAGCCAGTTTCCCAACGGCCTGGAGAGCCTGGAGTGGCTGCAAGGCATGGACGAGGAGCGCGGCAAGACCTTGGGCGTAGCCCGCGCCGAGTCGTTTCGGCGCATGAGTGTGTGGTAGGAGTTGAGGAACTCGGAGCTGTTTGGAGGTACCATCTCAATAGAGGGGGAAGACTTCCGAAGTCTTATGGACTGTGAGCTCGTTTTGAACAAACCTGCGCAGACTTCGGAAGTCTCGGCCCCGGTTTTTTGAGATGATACGTTTGGAGGAATATGGACAAGCAATCAGAGGCGGCGTCGGTGGAGCCACGGGCGCTGCATTTCGACGCCATCGTCGTCGATGGCCACTGTGACACGTTGGGCGATGTGCTGGAGGGCAAGCGCACGCTGGCAGAGCGCTCGACGCTGGGCCATGTGGATCTACCGCGCCTGCGGGAGGGCGGCGTCACGGCCCAGATCTTCGCCTGCTTCACCCCCATCCACGAGTATCATCGCGGCGCCACCCGCTATGGCCTGCACATGGTCGATGCGCTGCACCAGGCCCTGGCCGCGCACCCGGACGAGCTGCTGCTGGCCGGCGGCGCCGAGGAGATCCGCCGCGCCAAGGCCGAGGGCAAGATCGCGGCCATCCTGGGCCTGGAGGGCGCCGAGCCGCTGGGCGACAGCCTGGCCACGCTGCGCAGCTTCTATCGCCTGGGGGTGCGCGTGCTGGGCCTCACCTGGAACTTCCGCAACGCAGTGGCCGACGGCGTGATGGAGGGTTCCCACGCGCTGGGCCTCAGCCCCTTCGGCGTGCAGGTGGTGGAGGAATGCAACCGGCTGGGCATTCTCCTGGATGCCTCGCACTTGGCGCCGGCCGGCCTGGAGGACCTGTTGCGCATCAGCCAGCAGCCGATCATCGCCTCCCACAGCAACGCCCGCGCCCTGTGCGACCATGCGCGCAACCTGACCGACGCGCAGATCGAGGCCATCGCCAGCCGCGGCGGGCTGGTCGGCGTCACCTTCGTCGATGCCTTCCTGCACCAGCCCGCCAGCGAGGCCACCATCGAGCACGCCCTGGACCACATCGACTATCTGCTGCGCGTCGCCGGCCCCGAGCATGTCATGCTGGGCTCCGACTTCGACGGCGCAACCATGCCCCAGGGGCTGGAGGACGCCACCCGCTACCCCGCCCTCACCGCCGGCATGGCCGCCCGCGGCCACAGCGCAGCCGTCATCCGCGGTGTGTTGGGCCAGAACTTCCTGCGCGTGTTCGAGCAAGTGGCAGGATGACAAGGTGACAGGGTGACAGGGTGACAGGGTGACAGGGTGACAAGGTGACAAGGTGACAAGGTGACAAGGTGACAAGGTGACAAGGTGACAAGGTGA
>JAJTXO010000613.1 GCA_021463315.1 Caldilineales bacterium
TATCTGACCCCCTTCTACTATGGGGAAATCGGCGTGGCCGGCCGGCTGCGGCGGCTGATGGACGCGGTGGAGGATCGCTGCTTCATCTTTCGCAGCTTCGATTGGCCGCAGGGGCTGGCCGTGGTGCAGCGGGACACCGGCCTGCGTCTGACCAGCCAGCAGCAGGCCGCGGTGCGCACGGCCCTGACCCAGCGGGTGACGGTGATGACCGGCGGACCCGGCACAGGCAAGACCGCGTGTACGCTGGCCATCATTCGCCTGCTGGACGCGGCCCGACGCTCCTACGTGCTGGCCTCGCCCACCGGTCGCGCGGCCAAGCGGCTGGGGGAGGCCACCGGCAAGGAGGCCAAGACCATCCATCGCCTGCTGGAATGGAGCCCGGGCGGCGCGGGCGGCTTCACCTTCCAGCGCAACGAGGAGAACCCGCTGGATGTGGACATGGTCATCGTCGACGAAGCCTCCATGCTGGATCTGCTGCTGACCAACCACCTGCTCAAGGCGATCCCGCCCGGCGCGCACCTGCTGCTGGTGGGGGACATCGACCAACTGCCGCCGGTGGGCGCGGGCAACGTGCTGCGCGATGTGATCGATTCCGGCGCGGCGGCCGTGGTGCGGCTGGACGTGATCTTTCGCCAGGCCGCGGGCAGCTTCATCATCGAGAACGCGCATCGCATCAACCGCGGCCAGATGCCCGAATGGCGGCCGGAGCAGTCGCAGGACTTCTTCCTCTTTCAGACCGACGACCCGGAACGCGCGGCCGAGCTGGTGGTGGAGGTGGTGCAGGAGCGCATCCCGCGCAAGTTCGGCATCGCGGCCAGCGACGTGCAGGTGCTCAGCCCCATGCACCGCGGCGCGGTGGGGGTGGCCGCCTTGAACGAGCGTTTGCAGGCCGCGCTCAACCCGCCGGCCGCCGCCAAGCCGGAGCGGCGCATCGGCGGCCGCATCTTTCGCCTGGGCGACCGGGTGATGCAGATGCGCAACAACTACGACAAGGATGTGTTCAACGGCGACCTGGGCCAGATCGTCGCCCTGGATGCGGTGGAGCAAAGCCTGGCGGTGCGCATCGACGGCCGCGCTGTGGGCTATGACTTTCTGGAGCTGGACGAGTTGGTGCATGCCTACGCGGTGTCGGTGCATAAGAGCCAGGGCAGCGAGTTCCCCGCCGTGGTCGTGCCCATCACCACCCAGCACTATATGATGTTGCAGCGCAACCTGCTCTACACCGCGGTGACGCGGGCGCGCAGGCTGGTGGTGCTGGTTGGCTCGCCGCGCGCGGTGGCCATCGCGGTCAACAACAACAAGATCGCCGATCGCTACAGCGCCCTGGCCGAGCGGCTGCGCTGAGCCGGCGGCGCGCCTGGCTGGCCAGGCGCTGGGCGCTTGGCAATCGGCCCATTGCCGTCTATAATGGCCGCGGCGCGCGCGGTAGAGCTGCTCCGGTCTCGATACGGCTGGAGGAACCAGCCTACTCGACCGGCGAATTCAAGCCGCGCTCTCACCTCCGCCGATTGGGTCTCGATACGGCTGGAGGAACCAGCCTACTCGACCGGCGAATTCTAGCCCCGGACTGACTGTCTTGCCCTATGACCTCTTCCCCCCCACTCACCCGCAGCCAGGCCTGGTGGCTGGCGATTCGCCCCCGCACCCTGCCCGCGGCGGTCGGCCCGGTGCTGGTCGGCGTTGGGTTGGCTATCGGCGACGGCGTGTTCCGGCCGCTGCCGGCGCTGGCCGCGCTGGCCGGCGCGCTGCTCTTGCAGATCGCCAGCAACCTGGCCAACGACTACTACGATTTCGTCAAGGGCTACGACCGGCCCGATCGTCAGGGGCCGACGCGCGTCGCGCTGAGTGGGCTGATCTCGCTGGCTGAGCTGCGCCTGGGGCTGATCCTGACGCTGCTGGTCACGGCTGTGATCGGTCTCTACCTGATCTGGGTGGGCGGCTGGCCGATTCTGGCCGTGGGCGTGACCGCCATCATCGCCTCGGTAGGCTACAGCGGCGGACCCTTCCCGCTGGCAGCCAACGGCCTGGGCGATCTGTTCGTTTTCATTTTCTTCGGCCTGGCCGCGGTGGCTGGAACCTACTACGTGCAGGCTTTGACAATGACGCCGCTGGTCTGGCTGGCCGCGCTGCCCCCCGGCTGCCTGGTGACGGCCATTTTGGTGGTCAACAATCTGCGCGATATCGACAGCGATCGCCGCGTCGGCAAGCGCACCCTGGCCGTGCGCCTGGGCGCGGACGGCGCGCGGCAGGAGTACACCCTGTTGCTGTTCGGCGCCTACGCCATCCCGCTGGCGCTGCTGCTGGCCGCGCTGCTGGCGGATGGCTTCGGCGTGGCCGGTCTGCTGGTGCTGCTGCCCTGGCTGACCCTGCCCGAGGCGATCCGGCTGCGGCGTATCATCTACAGCGCGGCCGACGGGCCCACCATGAACCAGGCGCTGGCCGGAACCGCGCGCCTGAGCCTGTGGTTCGGGGTGTTGTTCGCCATCGGGCTGGCTGCGTAATGAGTAACTCGTAACGAGTAACTCGTAACCCGGAATCGCGGGCTGTATCTCCAGGTTGCGAGTTACGTCTCAAGCCCCGATCGAACATACCCACACACCCATTCCACCATTCCGGGTTACGAGTTACGTCTCAAGCCCCGATCGAACATACCCACACACCCATTCCACCATTCCGGGTTACGAGTTACTCGTTACCCACCTCCCATCATGAACACCACCCCCCTACCCCCTCGCTTGCAGAGCATCGTCGAAGAGTTCCAGGACGCGGAGGGCCGCGAGAAGCTGGACCTGCTGCTGGAATATGCCGAGAGTCTGCCGCCGCTGCCTGACTGGCTGGCCGGCCAACACAGCACCATGGACCAGGTCCACGAGTGCATGTCTCCTGTCTTCGTCTACGCCGAACGACGCGATGAACGGATGCAGTTCTATTTCGACGCGCCCCCAGAGGCGCCCACCGTGCGCGGCTATGCGGCGCTGATGGCAGAGGGGCTGAACGGCTGCACCCCCGACGAGGTGATGGCCGTGCCGGGCGACTTCTTCAACGCCATGGGCCTGCAGCAGGTCATCTCCTTCCAGCGCATCAAGGGCATCAGCGCGATCCTGGCCCACATGAAACGGCTGGTGGTCCAGACGCTGGAGTAGCTTGTGGCCAGCG